>QXXW01000076.1:0-13721 GCA_009887255.1 Candidatus Poseidoniales archaeon
GAGTGTTTTTTTGCCATCCGCTTGAACGTTCGAAAGGGGCGCTTTGCGGCCTGGATTTCCTCAAGAATGGATTTGGCTTCGGGTCTTGTTTTGACAAGGATGTGACGGGCATGAGCCATTCTTGGTTTCCTTCTCCGGTCAAATCTTCTCATGCGTCCGCCTCCTTGTGTGTGTGCGTACAGATTGTCGGTCAAAGAGATGTGCCATCCCCCAAGCCAACATTGCCAACGGCACCATCTCCACCGAACCAGTCCAAACGGGCAACATTGACCACCACCCAACGGCGTATGCTGCAAAGGCAGCATAGGTGCTCCACGTGCCACGACGAGGGTTCAACCAGGACAGGTTTCTTCGATGATGTTCCAAGATGAGCATCCCACCAACCTTCCAAAAAAAGGCGGATTTTACGATCCCCGATGTTTCGTCGCCATAAACCGATTTAACGGGTACATGACCTATTCTATAGCCAGATTTAGCCATGGAAATTAACCAGTGATTGGGATAGCCATAGCCCTTCCAGGCCCTCTTCCAGTTCATCCCTCTGAGCACCCTGCTGTGTGTTGCGGTGTAGCCGCATTGAGGGTCAAGAATTCGTTGGCCACATGCCAAGGTTGTGAAGAAACCCAACATGTGACTTGCCACCCGACGCACAACCGGCATGCCGATACAACCGTCCGACATGCGTTCGCCTTTGGAATGGTCAACCACATTTCGTGTAACGGGATCTACTACCGCCTCCAAATCATTGGGGTTCATTTGTCCATCACCAGCCATGACAACGCTCACGAAGGGTTCACTCCACAGGCTGAGAAGGTGTTGGTGCCCTGCATTAATGGCGGAGCCAACACCCTCACCCTCCAACCTGATGATGTCGATTGCCGCCTGTCCAACGACTTGCCTTGCAACCTCGGCCGTGCCGTCGGTTGAACCGTCATCGACCACAACAGCCCGGTCAACCCAAGTTGGAAGGGTTGTCAACACGCGGTTGATGAATTTGACTTCATTTCGCGCAGGTATCACGACGCCAATGTTGTGGCCCGCGTGCATGCTGCAACCTCTTGTGGCCCCAACATCAACCTATCTCAATCAAAGTGCGAGACGGTCCAATGAGAAGAGGATTCATAGGTTCATCCATCCGCACACAGGTTGTGCCACAAACCCTCTCGAGGCTTTTTTTGGTAGCACATGACATTGAACTTCGTATCGTGTCACTGGTCGTCCGTGCACGTGAGTTGGCGGATGACGTTGTGTTGTTGGATGCAGGTTCAAGCGACGAAACCGTTCAACTCGCCAATGAAATCGGCTGCCAAGTCCTTCGAATTCAAGACCATCAAGGGCCGCAAGCCTTGGCTCAACTTCTCATTCAGGAAGATCTGGTTGCGGAACACATGCTTCTGATCAACATCGATGACTCTTGGCGTCTTACCGATTTGAGCATGAGCGTTAATCGCTCTCGTGAACGATGGGACTTGCACATCGCGTACCATGAGCGCTCCGAGGAAGGGGTTGAGCTTGATGATCTTGTCCTTGGAACGCTTGGACTTCGCCATGTTGCCATGAGCCTGAAGGGGTGCGAATCGCTGGCCACCATGCCGGCATCTGCTCTCGTCGCAGACGTGCCAACAGCTCTTCGGGTTCGTTTTGTAGGCGTAGAAGCACCCATTCAACTGCCACAGAGAGAATCGTTGGCAACCGCTTCAAGATTCGCTCAACTGTTCTATTGGATGTTGGAAAGCAAACACCCTCTTCTGCTCTTTGGCATCCCCGGACTGGTGTTGTTTGTGTTGGGCTATCGACTTTCTGGTGATTTGGGTACGTTGCTCCAAGAGGTCAATTCCACCTCTGTTGGCGTCACATTGGTCACAGTAGCCATGACCTTGACTGGATTGTTTGGCATGATGGTGGCCTTGATTTTGTACATCATGGGGAAACAGGTCGAACGGATTCAACACCAATACAACTGGCCCAAAGACAATTAGAGGAGCGTTCTCGTTTGCATCACATGAACAATCACTTGGTTTGTTTTGACATGGACAGGGTGTTGGTTGACCACCTGTCCACCTGGCAATTTGTGTACGACCAACTCGGCATCTCCAACGATGAATCGTTTGCTCTCTACAATCAGGGACTGCTCAACGAATGGGATTGGATTAAACTGGATCTCGCCTTGATACAAACCTCCCCATCTGCTCCAGTACACGATCAGGAGCTTCGCGGCCTCATGGAGGGCATGCCGATGATGAAAGGATGGCATTCCACCATTCAGCACCTTCTCGATCTCGGCATTCATGTTGCCATCGTAAGCGGAGGGTTGCAAAAGACTGCTCGGGACATCGCAGCCTCATTTCCCTCACAAAAACCATGGGTCAAGCGATGGGGCGGCATCAACAGACAAACCTCAGAGGAACGATGCGATGGAAACGACACCCTCCTCCACGTCTTCACCAACGGATGGTTGATGGGTCGAAAAAAGGACAACGGGTTGAATGAAATTCAACACTTCGGGCGTTATCAAGTGGAAATGAACGGCAAGGGCGCCATCGTTCAGATGCTTCAACGCCGTTTGGGGGTCTTGCCTGAACACACGGCATCCATCGGCGATTCAGCGGGAGACATTGGCATGTTCAAACATTCAGGGTGCGCTGTTCTGTTCAACCCCTGGGACGAAAAACCACTTCCATATGCACATCACGTCGTCCATGAGAAAGACCTTGGCGTGGTGTTGGAATTGTTGTGCGAACGCTTTGGGTGGCCAAAGCCTTAATCGGTTCATGCTGGAGTGGTTAAGCATGTTTGACGACATCATGTCCATTTGTCCCCATTGCGGGTTTTTGCTCGGGGTGTTCGTTCCCGGTATGCCATGCCCCTCGTGTGGCGAACCGCTCTTGTGATCAAGGCGTGACTCGTCGTGAGGTTCTCGGGAATGGAATCACTTCGCGGATGTGGGTTGCACCAGCAAGCCAACTCACCACCCTGTCCACACCAAGGCCAAACCCTCCGTGCGGTACACCACCATACGAGCGTACGTCGATGTAGAATTGATACGGCTCCTTCGGTGTGCCTTCTTCTTCAATTCTTTTTAGAATCTCTTTCTCCGACCACGTGCGCTCGCCTCCACCGATGATTTCACCGTAACCTTCGGGTGCGAGGAGATCGTGGCAAAGCACGTACTTTTCGTCATCAGGGTCCATTCTGTGGTAGAATGGTTTGGCAATTTTCGGGTAATGTGTGAGGAAATGCGGCACATCGAAATCTTGTGTCAACACCTTCTCTTTGGAGTAGTCAAGGTCTTGGCCCCATTCAACGTCCACGCCCATCCCCTGCAGTGTTTCAACGGCTTCGTCGTACCTGATTCTCGGGTAGGGGGAATCGGCGTATCGTGCGATTGTATCAAGGTCCCTCTCGAGCAATGTAAGTTCTTCTTCACGTTCGTCCAGAAGGGTTGTGGCAATGCTGCGAACAACACCCTCTCCGTGTTTCATGATGTCTTCGTTACTGGACCAGGCCATTTCCATTTCAGCATGCCAGAATTCCGTGAGATGGCGGCGTGTTCGAGATTTTTCTGCCCTGAACGATGGTGCGATGGTGTAGAGTCGTTCAAGGGCAGGCATGGCAGCCTCTGCGTAAAGTTGCCAGGATTGTGTCAAGTACGCCTGTCGTCCAAAGTACGGTACTTCAAACAAGGTTGAGCCCCCTTCGACGGCACCTGCGACAAAGTTAGGCGCCTGATATTCAATAAAATCATGGTTCCTGAAGTAGGAGTGGATGGCTCCAAAAGCAGAACTTCTGAGCTTCAGCATGGTTGTTGAGCGCGTGGTCCGAAGGTAGAGATGACGCTGGTCGAGGAGGAATTCAGAACCTCCCCAAACAATGTTGCCTTCCTCGTCTTCTGTTTGCATGGCCGATTCGGTGATTGGAAACGGGCGCTCAGGGTCAACTGGGCCGATGACGGTGAAGCCGTCGATGTCCAATTCATGGCCCCCTTCAGCACGTTCATCCACTCGAACCGTGCCGTGGATGTGAACGCTGGATTCGATCAGGGATTCCTTCAAGTTCTCGAACACTTCATCGCCCAATACATCCCTTTTCCCGACGCATTGGATGGTTCCTGTTGAATCTCTTAGCACCACAAAGCGGATCTTGTTTGATCCTCGGGTTCGTTTGATCCAACCCATGAGGGTCACTTCGTGTCCGTCATAAACGCCGTTTTGAACGTCCTTAATCCAGATGTCTTTGACCATGTCGCTCGTCTTGGCCATCGGTTGCGTCTAATTCAATGTCACCCTACGAGGTGCTCAAACCGGGTCCCTCACCGTACTGCGATGACAAAGAAATAAATGCGATTCGGGGCGATTGCACGGTGTGGGACGAACGGTTGTCTATGCGTTGGGCGGAAATGCGATCCAGCCTCCGGGCGGAAACGACACTGGCTCATCGTTGATTCTCGCTAAGGTCATGAGCGACATCGTGGATTTGCTCGAAATGGGATGGTCGGTCGTCTTGACCCACGGCAACGGACCGCAAGTTGGACATTTGATGGCCATGGACCGAGAGATGACACAACCTCTGGAGGTTTGGGTGGCAGCCACTCAAGGCATGATTGGACACGAGTTGTCCTTGCACCTCCAAGGCATCTTGGAACGGCGAAAACGCCCAGAGAGAACCGTCGTGGTGGCCACCCACGTTGAGGTTCAAGCCGACGATCCTGGCTTTACCCGTCCGGTGAAACCAGTTGGCCCGATTCTTGATGCTGAAACGGTCATGTCAGCCGATTGGGACATTGCTGAAACCATCCATGGCCCGCGTCGTGTGGTCGCCAGCCCTCGTCCGCTTCGAATTGTGGAATTGGAAGTCATTCGTCACCTCGTCGCTCTTCGTGCGGTGGTGATTTGCGGTGGAGGTGGTGGTGTTCCGGTCATCAACACCAACGGCCATTTGGTCGGTGCTCCAGCCGTGATTGACAAGGATCATCTGTCGTGCAGACTGGCCTTGGACCTCAATGCCGATGCCCTCATCATCAGCACAGATGCTGACGCCATCTATTCAGATTTTGGAACCCCAACGGCTCAGGCCCATCACAAATTGGCAACACACGACGTGAAGGGAATGATCGAGAACGGCCAATTTCCCGCTGGATCGATGCTGCCTAAAGTGAACGCCCTCAAGGACTTTGCAGAACAGAGTGCCGGTGGAAGAGCCATGCTCTGTAGACCCGGGGATGTTTTGTTGGTCTTGCGGGGTGACGGCGGGACAACCATCGTTTCAGACGAAGCCGTGGATGGAGAATCACATTCATAGGGTAGCCCGTTCTCGCACAAGACATGAAGACCCCTGTTATGCTTGCAGAAGCACATTGTGACGGACCATGCGGCGTGTACGACCCAGCCAGCGCTCGAGTTGCCGCAGAGGCGGTTCAATCCATGACCAAGAAGATGCTCGCCATGACCTGCCCCGACACCAGCGATGCACCTGGTATGGCCGCATACCTCAACACCATGTCACGCTACGCAGCCATCAAAGAAGAGGAGGCTCACAAATGCAAGGAAGAACTTCTTGTTCTCTGGACCGATTTCTTCAAGCCACAACATCTTGAAGGCAACCCTGACCTTCACGACACCTTCTGGCACGCTGCCAAACTTTGCTCCGCTTGCAAGGTCGAAGTCTCAGCTGACCATGCCCAAGAACTGATGGATGCTTGCGAAGCCATTCACAACATGTTTTGGGCCGTCAAGGGCCGAGAAGTGCCTTGGATTCGTGCCTCCTGAGGACAACTCATGGTTCAATTCACCGTTGAAATCAACGGTGACAGCATGTGGCCGACCTTCGAGAGCGGCCAACGGCTGTTGTTTGAGGAACGAGCCGATACATCATCCATCACCGTCAACGATGTGGTGGTGGCTCGTCATCCGCTCAAAAGAGGCGTTGTGGTCGTCAAACGAGTGAAGCGGGCAGAAGGCGAATCCCTGTTTCTCGAAGGTGATCATCCGGACCCCCTCGCATCTGAAGATTCTCACAATTTTGGACCTGTGGACAGGTCTGCTGTGCTGGGTGTATGGCTGCCAACAAGGAAAGGAGACCCTGAGGCTTCGCAATAGAGGATGGGTAGCGGGCCTGACGGGGTTCGAACCCGCGACCGACGGATTAAGAGTCCGTCGCTCTACCTGACTAAGCTACAGGCCCACGTCGGGCTCCTAACTCGCATATTTAATGCTTCACAATTGGCGACGTGGGCCTGCTCTGCTCACTCATCTTTCTTGATGGTGACGACACCTGAAGGTGATGCCAACACCACCGCCGTGCACATGTTGGTGAACAAGCCAACCTGCACCACTCCAGCCACCGTTAGGATGCTCCGTTCGAGTGAAACGGGATCGGTGATGGTCGGTCCGATGTGTGCGTCTGCAATGTAATTCCCGTTGTCGGTCACCGTACGTTCTCCATTTTCTTGTCGAACGATGATTTCGCAACCGAGGAGGGCGTGAAGGGCTTTGACCGTGGTGCCAAATGAAAATGGCGTGATTTCAACGGGCAAAGGAAACGACCCCAGCGCTTCGACCTGTTTACTGGAATCTGCTACCACCACCATGCTGGTGGAGGACTGGGCCACGATTTTTTCACGTAGAAGTGCGGCTCCACCGCCCTTGATGAGTTGGAATTCACCATCAAACTCATCGGTGCCGTCAATGACAACATCCAACCCCTCAAGGTCGTCCAAATCAACCAAAGGAATGCCAACCGAAGTGGCCAAATCTCGAGTAGCGAGCGAAGTCGGGACACCAACAATGTTGAGGCCTTCTTCTCGAACGCGACGACCCAGTTCAATGACGGTGTATTTCACGGTTGATCCGGTTCCAAGGCCAACAGCCATGCCGTCGTTCACGAAAGTGCAGGCCTGCTCACCCGCCATTTTCTTCAGGTTTTCCACGTCCATGGTCATCGGTTCATCCCCGGCTCTATTGAGTTTCTTCTCTCAAATTCCAAAGGGCCGGGGGGAAGGGTTTAGACCCGTGGGAGGTTGTGCAAGATGCATGACCAGTGGGAGGCGGTGGCCAGTTCTTCCCTTGGTGTTGGTCATGCTGATGCTGACGGGTTTGGCTCCGCTTCCAGATTCTCCGTCTGATGTTGAGGTGAACACGGTGATTCAGGCCGTTACCCCATTGGGCCAGGCCACCAGCGTCAACATAGGCTCATGGCCCAACGGCGCCAGCGAGCGGGTTCAGGTCAGCGTCCAAGACGGTCATGCCATTCAATCAATGGACGTAACGATTGACCCGGGTGTGTTGCCTCAATCCACCGCTTTGGTTTGGGATTCTCCACAAGAGTTCCGTAGCAACACAATCTACGACGGCATGAACGTGAACGACACTGCCCTCGCTGTCCTTCCACAGGGATGGGCGTACGATTTTGAGGGGACAAATTCCTGGACTCTTGGATCAAATTGGTTTCTCGGAAAGGACACCGTTTCCTCCCGACCAACCACCTCAACAGTCCCCAGCGGATCAAACACCCTGTATTCTCATGATGGCGACTATGGGTCCATGAGCTCCACCTTTTGGGCCACATCCCCGGTCATGAACTGTGCGTCTTGCTCGGGAAATTGGAACCTTGAATACATGAAACAACTCGGCGTAGAAAGCAGCACGTGGGACCACGCATATGCTTCAGTGAAGAACACACAAGGCAACTGGGTCAATGTCTGGTCAAACAGTGGAACGATCAACGACGGAACCTTCTCGAAGCAAACGATTGACATCTCGAACCATGTTCTGAACAACGCCAATTTCCAAGTGCGGTTTGGTATCGGTACAGCAGACAGCAGTGTCCATTATTCCGGGTGGAACATCGACGATGTTGCGGTGCTACCTGCTGCAAGCGGTATCTCTTCTGGGGAAGGAAATTGGACATCAGAACCCTTCGGTCCTGAACGGATGGGCCGAGGCGAGTTGACCTCTTACGGCCTTCTGCACATGGACGCCACCGTCACGGGTGATGCCCTGTTCGAGTGGCAATTGTTGGACGCCGTTACCATGCAACCCGTTCAGGGGTTTGAGCGGATGACGAGCACACACATTGATCTGGGCATGGTGAACCACCACGATCATCCTCTTGTCCGCCTCAAATTGCACATGCGTCTAGGCTCAACCGGCGGTGAAGTCGCCGTGCGCAGCATTTCCCACAACGGTCACCTTTCACACACCTTCGAAAGCGACCCTACAGCATCGGGTTGGGACATTCAAAGTGGAAGTCACGCCAACGGAGCGATCAGCAGCAACGGGTTGGTGTTCTCTGACACTTATCGAATGCGGGGTGGGTTCTCCATGATTGAAACTCAGATGGCCGTAACCGGAACCGCATCCATGCACGTCAGTGTAGATGGAGGTCTTGATTGGATTCCTTTGGACATGAATGGGCGTTTGAATCTCTCAGGACCGGCTCATATGGCACAATTTCGAATGTCAGCCGTTTCATCCAGTGCTTATTCGTGGTCGAATTTTGAGGTCGAATTGGTTCGCAATGCGCCTACACAATCCGTAGCCATTGATGTGGGGCTTGATGGTGTCAACGAGTGGTCCATCGTGGACAGCGGCATCCAAACGTTGGGGTTGCAAACACACCTTTCCGATGGGAGTTCGTGGCAACTCCTCTCCACCACGCCATCTTCAGCTGGTGTCGTAGAATTCCTGCTTCCGACCTCAGGAGTCGATGACTTGACGTTCTCCGTTGCCTCTCCCAACACCCCGCTGTCAAACCCCTTCATGGCCATGGCTGTCAACGGTCAAGACATCCTCAATCGGGGGCTTCCCACCCTCGGTGATCAGCAAGTTTTGACGCTCAGTTCAACAGAGCTTCAATCGTTAAACAACGCCTTGACCAGCACGACGGCCAACACCAGAGGCGATTTATCGATGGCCACCGTCCAAGTACGGATTGGTTCTTCATTGGGTTCAGCTGATTTGTTGATTGGAGGTCTTTTCTCTCCATTTGACCCACAGTTGACAATTGGCATGACCGGCATCCATCCGGTGATTGTCAGCCTCAATGACGCATTAAGTGACACCATCGCCGTCGGTGGTGTACGCACAGTCTCGTTGCCCATCCGAATGTCCACCACAGGTGCTGTGCTGGTAACGATTGACAACACGGTGGAGGCTGCATCGGTTCGACCGGTGACCCAAACACTGCAGAATGCAACCGACACATTGGTGCCGAGCAACGATTGGATCGAGGTCTCCTCAACATTCGATTTCAGTTCATTGGGTGTGACGAATGCGTTGACACACAGCAGTCAATCGGGATGGGACGTGATGTTGATGCTGAGCGGAGGAGAACGAGCCGCTTCAATCACCTGTTCCATGGCATCCCTTCCTCTCTCGGGTTCTGGTCTGGCAGGTTGCATGAGCACAGGTCTTGGCTTGTTGTGGAACGGTGAGACAGATGAAGGTCATTTGCAGGTGGTTGGTTCTGGTCCTTTCTTGGAGGTGCACCATCGATTCCAGTTCCCGGACGGTTGGGACGACGAACCTGCTGTTCAACTCTCAGTAACCCTTGTGTCCAACAGTGGCCCCATGCTCCCCCTCACCACCACGCTCGGCTTGGGCAGTGCGTTGGGAGTCGAAAACGATCTTGTTGTTGATTCATGGTCTGTCCTACACGCCAACGGTGTTCGTACCTCTCAAGAATATCCTTACTTGACAGGTGGCTCTCTGGTCAACATCGAGGTGGTGCTCGGCTTCGAAAACGCCTCAGAAGGGACGCCTCGCTCAGGTCAAGCCCTTGTTCGCTTGCTGGTTGACGGTACCGAATACGCTTCGACATCTATCTATGACAACGGTGTGATTTTGTTCCCATACAACATCCCAACAGGGCGAACTTCCCTCGATCTTGCGGTTGAGGTTCTCCCTCTTCGCGGTCAAAACGTTCAGTACACCGTGGAGGATGAATTGACGTTCTTGTTTGACAACACCGTCCCAAGTCTTGTCAGTATGGATGTTGAGCGGTTTGACAACCGAGATGCTTCTCCTGTCACAACGCTTGGCTTCTCCATCGCTGACCGTCCACATCTGCCGGTTCACGCCCATGTCCACCTTTGGAGGTCATGGTTGGACGATTCCAACCTTGATGGGCTCATGGATGAAGATGAGGTCTTCACCTTGCCACTGATTCATCCTGCTGACATGAACGATGTGGTGGGGTCGTACAGCCTTGTGTTGGACACATCCGAAGTCCAATCGTCCGACCACTTCATCGGTTGGTTGGAGGTTGCTGACAGTGCCGGACACATCATGCCCCTGAGCGGAGATTTTGGTGAACCCTTGTTCCATGTTCAAATCAACACCAACGGTGCGCCGTCGCTGGGTGCCACGCCAATGGCGTGGGAAAACGGTACATTGCCTTGGCTGCATCCCGGTGAAACACACACCATCTCCATTCCGGTTTGGGAGCAAAACGGGATTTATGACCTGGCTGAAATAGAACTCGCGTTGGCGTCCAATACACCTTCCCCTAGCCTCATCACGTGGAATCAAAGCTTGGGCACATGCACGTCATCCAACGTTTATTTGACGGTGAATTCTTGTGGCCTAAGGGCCTTGGATTCGGCCGATTTGTTCTCTCGAAACGGTTACTTTGACGCCTCATTTTCGCTTGAGTGGGGTTACGACCCAGATGTGTCCTTGATACGAGCACCATACGTTGCGTTGCTCGACCAATCTGGACAATCCAATCAGTACCTCCTCACTGATTTGTCATGGCGATTTTCTGGAGAGGTTGTTGTTGACGCTGATTCCGTGCAAACCATTGTTTCAGGCGAGGGGCTCAATGATGCAGGATATTGGGTCCAACCTCGAACAGCGGTCGACATCGCTGGAGATTTGGTGTGGTCCCGCACCGAACGTTTGGTCATGACTCCACTTTCCCTGACGTTTGAAGCAGGGATGCAGGAGGCCACCGTAGGGACCACAAACGGGACGTTCAGTGTCTCGATGTTGTCACCTCTGCTTGAGGACACCTACGGGCTAACGGTTGAATTGTTTGATGAGCCACTTGGTGCGGTGTATCGCGGAGATTCTTCACCGCTTGTTTGGCTAATTGTCGATCAAGAAGCGCCCCGTGTTGTCGATGTCGACTCCCCCATGTCTTCGACCTTGCTGACAGAAGACCTCTGGACGGATTTGGTGTTTGAACTGAGGCTCTTCGAAGAGGCTCAACTCGACGTTGAAAGTTTGCGGCTCCATTGGTCGTTGAACCAAGCCGGTCTGGGCTTAAATTCCTACATGTACGACAACGGCAGTCTTCCCTTGTCAATTGTCGGAGAACGAACAAGTGGCCGTTCAATTCCCGTCCAGGCCTCGTTTGATCTGAACGAGAAAATGCTCCCCGCCTTCCGCACAGAACGTGTTGAGTTGAGAATCTGGGTCAGCGGTCAAGACCGAGCAGGTTACAATATTGATGCCGTGTTCAACAACGCCGACGCACCACTACGTGTCTGGGCCCTTGAGCAACGAATCCCATCCTATGTCCTCTCCGATGTCGAATTGCGCCCCTCGAGTTCGTTTCGTCAGGGCGATGCCGTTACGGTTGGTTTGACCATCACCAACGAAGGATTGGCAGACGGAGAGGCCAACCTCGTGCTCGAACTGGTTGAAACAACCGGAGCTCGTACACGTCTTGACGCTCGTGTTATGAGCGTTCAATCAGGTGAAAGCTCCCTTTACCAGTACGTCTGGATTCCTGGCCGTAGCGGAACGATGTGGTTGGAAGTCAGCGTCATTGGGGGGCCAAATTCTCAATCTCCGACCGTGTTGGTGGACGAACCAAGATCATCAGGTGTACTCGGTTCGGTCTCAAGCATCAATGGCTCACTGCTCGCCATCTTTGGTTTCCTCGTGGTGGGTTTGGTGACGTTTATTGCTGTAGGAATGCGGCGCAAAGGCGAACCAGTCGTACCCAAACAACCCCCCTCTCTGGCCAAGGCCAGTTCAGCGAACATGCGCCCGACCTCCGCTCCAGTTGGTCCATACGGTTCCACACAGACCACCGATGTTCCACCCGGTGAGAACCCTTACAACTGACTCCTTTTTTTCAGCGAACGCTTGATATGGATTCCGCTCACCGTTGGATACGGAGGGAGCAGGAGGATCGCTGACAGAGTTCGACTCTGAGGAAAGTCCCCTCTCCGAAGTGCAGGCGGCTTTCAGAAGAAAGCAAACAGAAATGGTTGGGTCCATGCTGCAGAAACGAACGATGCAAGGTGTGTACAATGACGTTGAAAGACCGAGATTGCCTTGTTGTCGATGAGACGAGCAACCCCGCCGGAGCAAGTCCAAACCGTCCCGTTGACTCGGCACGACGAGGGACAGGTCGGATGCACAGTTGAATGCGGTCGCCGAAAGGTAACAGAAAGGGGCTTACTCCCTGCTCCCTCCACCCACCCCAAAGCGTTCAAGAATCGCCTTCCAAAACGGCGTCAACGGATTTCATGATGTTGGTTTGGCCAAGGGCCACGTCGTCACCGAAATCAATCCATGAGGGATGCTTGTTGATTTTTGCGCGTATCACGTGCTCTGCTGTGATGATGGACGGTAACAAAAACACACTTGTCAAAAACGCAAACACAATCAGCATTGACATCAGCATGAAAAAGTTCTCCAGGCCAGGGAACGCCGCTAAGAATCCAGCAGAAATACCGGACACCGTGGTGATGGTGGTTTCAAAGACGGTTTGGCCCGTTTGTTCAATCGAGGACGCCATGCCGTGAGGTGTCTCACCTTCTTCCTGTATTCTGTGCATGACGTGAATTGAATCGTCCACCCCAATGCCGAACACAATGGTGCCGATCATGGCCGTGAAAATGTTGACGTTTACATCCCCGCTTTGCATCAAAAGAGGTTGCCAGAGAATGACCGTTGCTACAGGGATCATGGTGTAAATCCCCAGGCGTGGCGAGCGGAACACCAGGCTCAACACGACGGTGAGCAACAACAATGTCAACAAGGTGGTTGTGGATTGAGTTTCATGAATTCCTTCGTTGATGTCAAGTGATACCGGCAATCCCCCGGTCAACAGCGATGTCCGGGAGTTCTGTAATTCAGGACCGTCGCCCAGGATATCGTCAATTTCCTCTCGAAGTTCCCCTGCAACATTGAGGTTCATGTACGGTTGTGCCACGTATACGATGGCCTTGGTTCCCAATTCGTTCAACAGCATGGAGCGCACCTCTTCGGAAAGTGTGTCAAACGCCACGTTCACCATATCTTTTCTCAATGCATTGCGCTCTGAAAGCGGTACAGCGGTCCAACCCAAGCATTCCAGTTCCGTGAGGTCTTCACTTTCCCAGCAAGGGTCATGAAGCAGATCCCACAACGAGCCGTCTCCAATGGTCAGGCCCTCGGCCAAGGTGATTTCTGCTGGGACGGCTTTGAGAAACGTGATGATGCTCGTTGTTGACGTTTCATCCACGCCGCCAACCTTCTGTTCAATGAACTCAAGGTCGTCCAGGACGGGGAGATCTCGAATGTTGTCGGTGTTGTTTTGATTGCTTCGAAGCGAGGCGTCGTAGAGGAACAACGAGGTTTGCCCGCTGCTGAATTGGCGAGAGTATTCGGACAAGGCATCCAACGATTCAATACCATCTGGAGCTTCTGAGGAACCCGTGATTGGCTCGTCCAACTTGTCAAGATTGGCCAAACCGTAACCCGTTACAGCTGAGGACAAGAGCAAAA
>QXXW01000076.1:13731-24021 GCA_009887255.1 Candidatus Poseidoniales archaeon
AGCAAAATGACCAGGAACCCTTGAACCGGAACCCTTCCAATGTTTTTCCATACGGAAGGGTTGCTACGCTTGTTGAACCGCAATAGCCAAGCGAGGGTTGGAACCAAAATGATGCTCAACAACAACGTCGATCCGATGCCAACCACCAGGGTGATGCCAACCGAACGAATTGGTGCGATGGGGACAATCATAGGGGCAATGAGCACAGAGAATCCGATGATGGTTGTGAACCCCGACAACATCACGGCCACGCCCGTCGAACGGGTCATTTCAATCACGCAGGATTTGTAAAACGCTTTGTCCCACAAGTCGGGAACGGGAAGTGCTGGCTTGCCCGTTCGTGTTCTGCGAACGTTGTCCGTGACGATTTTGTCAATTTCCTTACGGCGAACTTCTTCGATTCTGTTGACCATGTGGAGAGCATAATCTACGCCTAAACCGATGAGAATGGGAAACGTGGCCACAATCATTGGGGTCAACGTGATGTCGAGTATGACGGATGAACCGAAGGTGATCCCAAGAGCCATTAGAATGGGTGTACCCGTGATGATGACCACTTTTGCAGATCGGTGCAGAGCTGTGATGACGAGTATGGTGAACAGAACCGACCATGGCAAAATCATCAACAAATCTTCGTAAATGGCATCGGAAATATCTTCGAGCACCTTCGTCAACCCTGTGACGGTCATTTGGGTGTTTTGGAATTCCACAGGGCGTGAATCGATCACGTCTTGGAAATGGGCAAGAAGTTCGGAGAAATCCTCCCAATCGTTGGTGAGTGCAGGGTTATGGTGCAATCCAACCACGATGGCGGTGGTGTCCCAAATGCCATCACCGTCCATGTCGTTGGTGAAATTTCCATCCCCATCGCTGTCAACGGTAGGGTCCATGTCGTTTGTATCTTTGAAAAACGTGTCAAAACCTCCATCGGATTCTTCGATGATTTGGTCAATTCGATTTTGGTCAGGGATGGCGTATTCGCCTCCGGGTGGAATCAAATTGCAATCAACAGCCAAAGGTAGCCGGTTGTTAACCCCGTGAACGCACATGGATTGGTTAAATCTCCCGTCTGCAGAGTTGATTTCCTTAATCACCTGAGTGGCCGAAAGTACCCAAAGCACCCCGTCGTTTCTTCCACGATCGGTTTTGTCATAGTCAACGCCTCGACCCGTGGAATCTCCTCCAATGTTGGTGTCGTCGCCTTCAAACCAACTGATTTCTCGCAGGTAGGTTTCATCGGTGATGTTGGTGGTGTCGGTGGTGCTGAAGGCGTTGGGGGTTTGAATGTAAATCACAGCCAAGTCGGTGGACCACTCCGTTCGCACCTCCAACAGCAAATCCGTTGAGGACGCCCCGTCCGGGAGGAAAATCTCAACGTCTCCATCGATTTGTTCCTGGAAGCTCAGCCCTTGTTGGGCGAACACCGCACTGATCATGACAAACAAAATCACGATGGTGCCCGGAGAGGTCAGCACCGTGTCGTAGACTCGGTCGACGGATGCGTCGTAACCTGACTTGGTGCGTTGAAGCCATGCTCGGATTGGAGCGCCCGGGCTTGTAAGGCCTTCTCCATCACCTTTCATGTGCCATTCTCCAGTGGTTTACAGCTCTCTTGAGGTTGAGCCGGTTTCAACAAGCGTCGAAGGCCTCGATTAGATATTTCGTGACCGGGCTTGTCTTTGCCAACTCGGAAATGCCGTCTTCCCCATCTTCTGCGTAGGCACGAATGACGTCCCGGACGCGAACATTGCCATCAGCGGAGCGTCCAAGAATCGTGGCTGGTTTCATAACTTTCCCGGTCCCATGGGGGTCGTATACGGTGTCCAGCGCCTCATTGAGGAACCATTCCGCTTTGCCTCCGGGCTCGCCCTCGTAGGTTTTTTTCGGCTTCTTTGCGCCAAACAGGCCTCCGGATTTTTTCTTGGATGTTGGCTTTGAAGTGGATGTTGGCTTTGAAGTGGATGTTGGCTTTGAAGTGGATGTTGGCGTCGATTTCTTGGTGCTCGTTGAAGAGGCTGAGCTCGAGGGTTCACCGCTTGGTGAGGCTTCTTTCTTGGCTGCGGATTTCTTGGTGGTGCTCTCCTTCGCTTTTTCACCTTTCTCAGCAACTTGCTCTGTTGGCGTTGAATTCTCTTTGTCTTCTTCCACTTTGGTTTCAGCCTTCGCCTTTTTGGCCTTTGCATCCGCCAGTTGGTCTTTCAAATCTTGAATCGTGTCAAGGTAGTTGCCTGCAACATGCATCATGGCAACGCTCATCGAGGATTCCAACTGAACAGCAAGGGCTTCCTCTGTTGCGGCACCCCACTTTTTCCACTGAAGCATGGCGTTCGCATGAATATCCGATCCGCATTTTGGGCAGAAACTCTTGACGGGCGGTTTCATGATCGGGACGACGGACAACGAAGGGTGGCCCACCAAGGGGCCGATTTCTTGACCGAGTTCCATGACATTGATGGCCGCTCTACGCCCAAGGTCCATGGCCTCGTTGAACAATCCAAGTTCAGCATTGAACTTGGCAGCTTGCTGTTTCTTACCGGTGGATGTCCCCTCAAGGGCATGCTGCGTGATGAATTGTGCGGCTTCGCCTCCCCAGGTGACGCTTGAAAGGTGCGTGGCAATGGGTTGACGGTTCTCTTGAACCGCAGGTTCGCCCTCCTCACCCTCTGCCGGCGCTGCAATCCCCAAGGCAATGGGGTCTGCACCGTCCTCAATTTGGGCGATCATGTCAAATTTTTCTCCCATGGCCAGGTCGCTGCGTTGACGAATGACATCCTTAAGTTGGTTGACATCGTGTCCTGTAGCAGTAATTGGGCCTTGAACCGTCAAATCGTGGCCACAAGACAAACAAAACTTGGCTGTCACTTCCACGCTTGCCTCGCAGGTTGGACAATAGACGCCTCCCATGTTCGTGGAATGTAACAGTCCCCTTTTCAAGGGTGTGATGTATCTGAATAGAACCTGTGGAATGCACGAGTTGATGACAACGACGACTCATTGGAGAAGATGGTTCGCAGATTTTTCCAAGAGTCCCAGAATCTCCGCTTTCTTGCAGTTGGCCAGAATGGGTGCGAGTCTTGGGCCTTTCTCCAAACCCATTAGAGAGGTATAGGCTGCTCTATAGACGTCACGCATCCCAACACCGTCCAATCCAGCCACCGATTTCATCGCGTCGGTGATGCCTTGTTCATCCCAAGTCACTTGCTCCAAGGCCTCGTTAAGAGCGGCCACCAACGGTTGCTGGGTTTTCGAGAGTGCGTTGAGTGCATCAGGGGATGGCTTGTCGAGCAGGACCACGCGAAGTTCATCTGGAAAATGGCTTGAAGCAATCCAGGTTCGCATTCTTCTGAGGCGGTCAATGAGGACGTCCTTTGCGTCCCCGTCTTCACTGGTTATGGCGCTCAACACCTCTTCATCGCCGTGTTTCACTTGGGCCAAAAGCGCCAGGTGCCGAAAAGTGCTCGACGTGGCCTGCGTGGCCGAACCGTCAACCACTGACGACAAGCGAACAGCCGCTTGGACATCCTCAACCTGAACACGTTGCCTTCGGCTGAGCCCTTCATCCTTCAATTCAGACTCAAAATCTCGTCCTGAGGAACGTTCGAATTCATCGGCCAACTTGACCAATCCCATGCCGGTATCAAATTCAATCGCCTTCTTTGGCTTGGTGTTGGCAACCAAAAACCTGAGAATTTCAGGTGGGACGAGTTGAAGTGCCTCAACTGGACCAACGGTGTTGCCTGCAGACGACGACATCGCACCTTGACCCCGAAGGCTGATCCATTCGTACGTTAACGGTTCAGGTGGTTCATGACCGAACAAAACTGAGAGTTCTTTTCCGGTTGCGTACGATCCTCCAGCTGCGCCGTGGTCCTTTCCGAAAGGTTCGCAGGTGATGGCGTTGATTCCCCATTTCGCGGGCCAATCAAGCCGCCAAGGGAGTTTTCCGTCCCCCTTCGTAATGTCCGAAGAACCCCTTGTCCCTTCAGCATCAACGAAATGAACCAGAGGGTAATCGTATCCTGTCACTTTAACACCGTCCAAATTGCCCTTCGCGTCAAGTGGTTGCCATGGAAACCACCCGGCGGGGAGTTCTCTGCCCGATACCCGTTCAATGATTTCTCGAATTTCATCAGGATTGTCGCATGCGTACTTTGCTGCACTGGCAAATTTACCAGACCGGTAAGCCTGAAGGTTGGGCAGCAACCTTGGGTGAACGCCCAATTGTGCCAATGCGTCCAAAAACGGTGCTAAAAAGTGGTCTCCATAGGTCCAACCCTCGTGTTCAAACCGGTTCCAATCGGGTTTCCCTTCAGCGTCGGGTGCCGGAATGGCTCCCAATTGGTGACCGATGAGCCGACTGTAACTCTCGTCGAGGAAGGGATACACCTTGCGCAGGGGATCGGCGTTGTCAACTACGAACACCAGTTCAGCCTCAAGTCCGGCGTACTTGGCCGCACGAACAATCATGTCTCCGGTGAGAATTTCTCGTATGTGGCCGATGTGAAACTCTCCGCTTGGAGTAATTCCTGTAGCAACGATGTGTCTTGGGCCTCTGCGCCCCAATCTTTCTGCCATCACGTCAGCCCAATGCACGAGTTCACCTCACACGGCCACGGCTCGAATCAGGCCTCTTAGAGGAACACCTTCGATCTCGTTTCGGGTTGTTTTGTTGACCAGGACAACGGCGAGAACAACGTCTCCACCAACTTGGCGAATGGCGTTGATGGTTTTTGTCATCGTTACGCCCGAAGAGAGTACATCGTCAATAATCACGACTTTCTTTCCGGCAACCTGGCCGTATTTGTTGGAGAGGCTTCCGTTTCCTTCGCCTCCGTCGGTTGTGCGAAACACGGTCATCTCAGAATTCAGCATGCTTGCAGCCTCGTAGGCAAACGCGATGCCGTTGATTGAAATTCCAACAACGGTTTCGACGCCCTCAAGACCGACTTCTTCTTCTGCCACATCGGCGATGATGCTGCCGATGGCTTGCAGACGAGCCGGGCGAACACCAAGAGTGCGCCAGCCAATCCGAACATCGGTCGGCCTATCATCGCTTTTTGAGCCTGTTAGCAACCACGTGATGGTGTCTTGGGAGAGGGAAAGTTCGTCAGCAATTTGTTGGGTGTTCAACCCTTCTTTGCGGAGGTTGGTGGCCAAGACGGTTAATTCTTCAATGCTCAAGACCATGGTGCTCGTTCTCGGGGGTGGGTCAGCGATTGATGAATGCTTTCGTTGCAGGCAGCAAGGAAAGTCTTGAAGGGGGGGAGACATGACCAACGGCCATGGCTGACTTTGATTACGAGTCCCTTCTCGACCGCGCCCGGGACAACATCCCAGAGGACATCTCCAACCGTTCTCGGTGGCGATTACCAGCACCTCAAATCCTCATAGAAGGTTCAAACACGATCTTTCGCAATTTCAATGAGGTCGTGTCCATGATGGACAGGGACGATAATCACGTCTACCAATTCATCCTCAACGAGTTGGGTACTTCTGGCTCTCGCGACGGTCCCCGTGCTCGATTTAAGGGTCGAATACCACCAAAAAGGATCAAATCCACCATTGCCAATTACGTGAACACCTACATCAAATGCGGTCAATGCAGTGCTCCAGATACGCACTTCATCAAGCAAGAACGGACCACGTTGCTGAAGTGCCAAGCTTGTGGTGCTACCCGGCCAGTCAAACTATGAGTCCGTGAGGCGAACGAAGGCTCCGCTTTGGGGTTCATGCGTTTCCAGATGGTTGAGCACCTTCTCCACATCTTCATCGTCGATCAATCGGTACCAGGTCCCTTGTGGGTACACCACGCACATGGGACCAAACTCGCAATGATCGAGGCAACCTGATTTTTGAATCCTGACGTTTTTGAGGGAGCGTTCTCGCAAAGAGGCTTTCATGTGTTTGAGTAAAGTCATGCTTCCCCGATGTCCGCATGATGGTCTGGTGGCCCCTTCGGGTCGTTCATGGCCGCAGATGAAGGCGTGCACGTCAAATCCAGGTCGGGTTCTGCCTTTCGGATCGGTTGGCACGGTCATCCATCCAATTGGTTAATCGCTGCAGCCAATTTGTGGTCCAGCTCTGTAACGGCACCCCGGTCGTGGGTCATCAACTCCAACACAACGTACCCCCAACCAAAGTGAATCTCAGGATGGTGACTGTGTTCGTTGGCCAACTCGCCAACACGGTCGACAAACCCCTTTGCGCTGTCAAAGTCAGCAAATGCCCACTCTCGCATCAAATGGCCATCAACAAGGCTCCAACCGTTGGGAGGCGTCAACAACTCATCCCCATAGGTGAGAATCGTCGTTGCCTTGGGTTTCTTTTTCGACTTTCTCATGAAGTTTTGAGCGGCGCTTCATGTCAGCACGTTCGAAGGCAAGGAGTTCTTTGTCATCGATGTAGGCCGGCCGGGTGTGCGCCACGAGGACCATTTTCACGATGACATCTCGGGCAATGAAATGGCATTGTCCGTCTTCAGTCAAGATTTCAAGACTGCTTTTCCCGCTTGACAACAACCGTCCCCTGATGAACGCATGTTCGGGCTTGGTGAAGGACTGCACGTCCATGTGAATCTCAATGAAATCGTCACGGCGCAGGCCCACACGACGGTCCAAGAGGTCGCCATCGTATACGGATTGGATGCCATCAAGGTCAGGTGAGCCCATCTCTTCCCACATCGATGCTGCCCAATCGGGCAACTTCATTGAGTTTTTCTTCGCCATGGCAAGACCAATCGGCGAGCGTACTTCAACCTCCCCTTTGCCACACTCGGTGTATATTCCACGGGTGGGTTCATCAATCAGACTCGTCGGGCGTACCATGAGGGGTACGCATGAAGGTCGCCTGGAAATCGCTGAGCACGGTCCTGTTGGAGGACGAATTGCTCGACAAGGCGTTTTCGAGAGCCCGAAAAGCCGCCGACAGAGTCAACGATTCCGACCGAGTGTTTCGTGTGCGAAAACAAATGACTCGTATGGTTCAAACCGCCGCAGACATCATTTCGACAGAATGCTTGGAACTCGTCAAAGCCTGGCCGTCGCTTGATCGGTCTCCCATGTTTGACATTGCCATGATCGATGCTTGTGTGGGTTGCGACGATTACCGTCAGAATTTGGCTGCACTTCAGTGGGCAGCAGGACAGGTTCAACGCATTGCCGGGCAGAACGCAAAGAAAATTATACGAACTGGAAGAACGGAATTGATGCACGATGCGCGCAGGGAAGCCTATGGGCGCATCTCGTCAATCATGAGGCAAATCGGTCCAGCCCTTGCGTGGTTAAGTGCAGCACGTGAAACACTCAAGCGTCTGCCAAAGGTCGACCCAGTTTCACCTTGTGTGGTCGTCTGTGGTGCTCCAAACGTTGGCAAATCCGCCTTCATCTCCGCCCTGAGTTCGGGAAACATGGAAGTCAACCATTACCCCTTCACCACCAAGCAAATCCACGTTGGCCACTTCATGCATCGGCGCCTTCAGTACCAACTGGTCGATACACCGGGTTTGCTCGACCGACCAATGGAACGCCGCAACGACATTGAGATGCAGGCCATTGCAGCTCTCGAGCACATTGGTTCATTGGTCCTGTTTTTGGTGGACGAGAGCGAATCTTGTGGGACACCCTACGAGGAACAGATGAATCTCCTTGCCGAAGTTGAGCAACTTCTTCCCGAAACGGACTTGATGGTGGTGAGTTCCAAGGCGGATTTGCTGAAGCCTGCTCCTGAAATGTGGGCTGAGGTGTCAGAAGCAGAGGAAGCATGGCGAAATGAAGGAAGTTCAGGAGAACCCGATTTGCCACTTCTCTATGACCAGAGAGGCCGGCCGTGTTTGTCCGCCACTGAAAACGTCGGCATGGATTCCATGCGCTTGGACATCGTGAAGCGTGTACGGGCGGCTCGACCAAACGACCCCATGCAACTGCCTGCGGGGTGGCACCGGGACGATCAAGAAGACTGATCGTTCTCAGTTGAAGTCCACTGGGATTTTTGATTGATGACACACTGGGATTCAAAAACCAAATCGCAAAGTCGTCAATTGCTTACATGTGTTGCAGGGGCTCAAGGCCTAAGCCGGTCAACCCGAGTTGAAGTCGCTCCCTTGCAAGTTCAGAAACAGCGAAATAGAATTCATTGACGGTGTCGCCGTCCACGATGGGACAGTCCCGATAAAACGCGTTGTACGCGTTGGCCAATTGAAGGAGATGCTCAGCAAACAGATGTGGGCGATGCTCCTCAACGGCTTTGGCCAAGACATCTCGTTGGGTGCAGAGGGCCCTGAGTAACGAGCGCATTCCTTCCGGGATTTTTTCGCTTGATGGGACGGTAATAGGCTGCTGAGGTCTTCCGATGTTTGCAACCTTTGCTGAAATCGAACACGCCCGAGTATGGCTGTACATGGCGAATGGTGCGGAACCCGCTTCAAACGTTAGAGCGTCTTCCCATCTGAAGGTGAACCCCTTCTCCGGACTGACCTTGATGATGTTGAACCGAACGGCCGAGGTCCCAACCGCTTCTGCAATTCTGGCGACGTCTTCTTCTTGATATTCCGGTCGGAGTTCTCGAACGACGGTGGCGGCTTGTGCTTGGGCTTCTTCCAACAAATCGTCCATGAACACAACGTTGCCTCGGCGGGTTGACATCTTTCCCTCGGGGAGTTTGATAAACGAATAAAACACCACTTCAGGTCGCCGCTCGTTCAATTCCTCCAACGTTAAACCGACCTGTTTGGCCTGAAGTTTGTGATCTTCTCCCAACACGTTCACGAGCGCATTGCTCTGTTGCCATTTCCAGCGGTGATAGGCAATGTCACGGGTGGCGTAGAGGGATGAACCGTCGCCTCGACGGTAGAAGAACTCGGTTTTTCCCTTGAGCCCCCGTGCCCCTAAATCAAGGAAATGTGCCCCGTTTTCAGCCTCTCCATGGATTTCTAAGCCTTGAAGCGTTTCCATCAATTCAGCAACATCACCGTTGGTAACGAACGTGGATTCCTTGGTAAAGCGTTCAAAATGGATGCCCAATCTTGCAAGCGTTTCCAACATGCCGTCCAAAACGGGCTGATACGCCGCTTGGAAAGCTTCGAGTACGTTCTCATCGCCGTGCTCACTGGCGTGAACAAGTGACCCGATGGCTTCCTCAATGCTGTTTTTCACTTCCTCGTCTTGGCGAAGAATTTGTGCAGCCTGATAAAATCGGACCCGCTGGTGATCCGCTTTGTGAGCCCACTGAGGATTCACAGGTTCCCGCTCTTCGAGAATGGCTTCGACACGCTCTGGTGTCAATTCAGCAAGCGCCCATGCGAGCACTGCGACCTGTTTGCCCATGTCATCCACATAGTATTCAGCGGTGACATTGTTCCCCCAGAGTCGGTTCAGCCGAACCAAAGTATCACCGAGGATGGCGTTGCGAGCCCGGCCGACATGGAAAGGTCCGTTGGGATTGGCGGATGTGTGTTCGATGAGAACGGTCCGTGGTTGATCGGTCGTGAACTGCTCCTGGCTTTGCTGAAGCAACGATGCGGCCATCCAATCGGCCGCTGCTGTGAAGTTGAGGTAACCGTTCACGGCACGGACGCTGGCCACAGCTTCGTGTGGTGGTATGGCCGCTGCCAAAGAGTCAGCAATGGCGGCGGGCGATTGGCCAAGCACTTTCGCAAATCCAAAGCACGGGAGGCTGAGGTCACCTTGGTCGGCTTCACGTGATGCCGTCAGCATCCTCGACAATGGCAGATGTCCAGCCCCTAACTCGATGAGTTGGTCTTGAATCAGCGGCAGCACGTGGGTTTTGAATCGGTCCATGGCGTCGCCTCACATCATGGGGTAGCGCAAGATGGCAGCCAAGCCGCCGAACCCCTGCATCAGTTGAGATCCTTCTTCTGTGTCCGTCGAAATATAAACCACCTCTGAGTTGCCTTTTTCAGCCTCTTTTGTTAGGTTTTCAATGATGGATTCGCTGGTGAACTCCTTCATGTCGTCACCCGTACCACTGCAGGCAGATTCCCGGCAATTTGGCAATTCTTGGTCCCGTCGTAGGTTGTGAATTTGTTCTGTGCCGCAAGCCTTGCACTTCAGTGTCACTCGGTTTCCACGCAATCCTTCGGACACCAGGAGCTTGTGAACGGCCCCCTGGTCGAGGGCTTGACGAATCATGGCTTCCCCGTAGGTTGCTTTTGGATGGGTGCGGATGAGTTCTTGCAGGAAGGCGTTCATCACTTGCCGTTCAGCGTCCAACTCAATTTCACCCATCAGGGAACCAGCATTCTCAACAAGTTCACGAACCCCTGAATCGTTGGAG
>QXXW01000076.1:24031-27989 GCA_009887255.1 Candidatus Poseidoniales archaeon
CTTGGATGTTCTCAAGGTGGGGCAACCAGTAACTGCTGGCGTGTTCAGTAGCCCGTTTGAAGAAATTGTGAGCGGCTTCTTCGATCAACCGTTCAAACCGCTGGGCGGATTGTCCACCTTGGCGGTGTTTCCCCATGATGTTTGAAACAAGGTGCTCTTGGACATGGATTCGCTTTCCTGTGGCAATTCCGTACGCAGCTTCAGAGCGATCGATCACAAACAATCCGTACGATTTTTTATCGATGAGCATCTCTTCAAGTTGGGTTAATTCAAATTTGGAATCGCAACGGTATCGAAACGAAATGAGGGCTTGAGGCGGTTCTTCAACGACGATGTTCACCATTCGGGTTTTGTTGTTGCCCACAATGATGGCCCCAACAAAGATGGCAAGGCCGTTTTCCCCGGGAGTTTTGAATCTCGAGAGGGTTGAGATGGCGGATTCAATGGCACCTTGGACATTTTTACGTGTGCCCTTTGATTTGATGTTGGCCGCTTGACCGTGTTCGTTTTGCAACATGCCACGGGCATCGGACACCTGGCGGTCGGGGGGGATGATGAGGGTCACCAGTTCGGTTCCAAACCCTTTCATTTCACGAAGGTCTTCCAGAGCCAACTTCAAGCGAAGTCTTCTGGTCGCCAGTCGTGCATCGTCGGCCATGAAGTCTCCCCCTTTGTTGGGTCGGGAATGGGCACTTGAACCCTCTCCTTCCAATGGTTCCGTGCTTGGTGGCGTGGGGATAGGATGAAAGGGCGAACGCGCCGGATTCTCCTCATGAGCATCAGCCATGTCGTGGCCCTCGGAGGCAGCCTTCTACGGCCAGAGGAAGCCCAGCAACGGTCCCGATGGTTCGGGCTGTTGCGTCAAATGGTGGTCCACCTCGAAGGAAACGGACGCCGTTTGGGATTGGTCGTTGGTGGTGGGCTGCCTGCCCGAGAAGGGATTGGCTTGGTGAAGGACCTCATTGAGGATCGCCACCGGCTTGACGAGATTGGTATCGCTGGGACGCGGCTGAACGCAACGGTGCTTCAACAACTCTTGCAAAGCATTGGCTGTGATGTTGCACCGGTTGTTCCCACCTCTGTTGAACAAGCGCGCTCACTCATGGACCGACACAATGTGGTGGTGATGGGTGGCACCGTGCCCGGGCACACCACCGACACCGTAGCGGTCAAATTGGCTGCTGCGGTTCAAGCCCGCCATTGCATCATTGCGACCAACGTTGCTTATGTTCATTCCAAAGACCCACGACATCACGACGATGCTGAGCCATTTGTCACCATGACCCTTGACGAACTTGGAGCAATAACGGGCGTTGGTGTCCCCCTCGAACCGGGTGCATCGGCCGTTGTTGACCCCATGGCGGTGGAAGCAGCCATGGATGCGAGCCTTGATTTGGCCGTGTTGGACGGACGAGATATCGCAAGACTTGAAGCCGCAATCGACGGACAGCCGTTTGAGGGCACGTTAATTCGGGCGTGAGGTGGAAGCATGGTGGACGCCAAGAAAGTCAAGGACATGGTCTCGAAACGGACGAGCAAAGTGGTGAGTCAATTTGGTTCGGGCACCAGTAAAGTGCCCCCCCACAAGCACTGTAGGATTTGCCATGAGCCGATCTCAGTCAAAGCCGAGCCTCGAGTTTGCAACGATGAAAAGTGCATTGACAAGCACGAACAGGACGATAAAAACCAACGAACGGTTCGAATCGCCATGTTTGTCTTTTTCGGCTTGTTCGCCATCCCGTACTTACTGACGCTGGTGATGCGTCTGGTTGGGTGAATCAATCCAATCCGAATTCGCCAACAAGCAAATGCTTGAGGAAGCGTTGAGCGCTTTGCAACACGAGGCCGGTTGCCATGAGTGCCAATCCTAACAGTCCAATCCAAACCGCTGAGATCCCGTCTCCGATAAGGGTGTCCAACTGGAAAGTGAAGCTTTGTGTTGCGCGCATGCCCATTGCCGCTCCAGTCGCCAACAGCCCAAATCCGGGAAGTCCCAACACCAGCAAGGGTTTCTTCTGAGAGAGTGAAAGCAAGGCCCATGTCAACACGGTAAAACCGTGTGAAACTGCGGTGAAATTCGAGCCTTTCGGGACGTCATAGCGAATGACGGTTGGAACTTCGACCACGTTGAGTTGTTTCTCCTGAGCGTCCTCAAGCATTTCAAGGGACAATTCCATTCCTTCAGCATCAAATCGCAACCTGTCAAGGGCCGTCCTTGAAAAGGCGCGGAACCCGGATTGCGTGTCCTTGATGCCAAGATCGCTGGACAAGTTGGATGCAGCGGTGATGACCTTGATGCCGAGACGTCGATAGGCTGGCATGTCGGTGCCGCCGCCACCTTCTACAAACCGTGACCCAATGGTGAAGTCGGCTTCTCCCGAAAGGATGGGTTCGAGCATGTTGGGTATGTCGCTGCAATCGTGTTGCCCGTCAGAATCGAGAACGACCAATGCGTCAACATTTAATTCCCGTGCATGAACAAACAACGATTTGAGAGCAGCACCGTAGCCTCTGTTGACCCGATGGCGAATCACCGTAGCGCCGCATGCCTCCGCAATCCTGGCACTGGCATCGGATGAGCCGTCGTCAATGCAAACGACTTCGTCGACGTGTCGAAGCGTGCGTGTCACGACCGAGCCGATGGTCTCTTCTTCGTTGTACATTGGCATACCAGCCACGATGTACGGAGACGAAGTGTCACGAACCATGCCAACTCTTCCTGTTTCAACCGAAATACGGCTCATATATAGGAGTGATTGAAAAAACACTGGTTCATATTAGGAAAGCCTGTAATACCGCCTTAACGCAATTACAGGTGTTGTACTTCTGAATCAGAAGGGTGTTCAGCAGGCAAAACGCCAGCTTTCAGTCGTTCAACTGACTCACGGTCGTGACAGCACGCTCACCAGACAGCACCTTGTTGAGGGCCGCCATCGAGATGACCAGCGGCACGTATGATTGGCCGTCGCTGGTCATGTAGGTGTTGCAGTCTGCAAACGCTGCGGTGTTGATGGAGAGTTTGAGTGCGCCTCCAGCGTTGCTGCGGCGAACGTAGCCCACCAAAACATTCGTTTCGTTTTCTGCCACTGTGGTCGTTTGTCCTTTTTTTGTCAATGTATCACCTCCTCCGGTTTGGACTTCCAGGTCCCGATGGTTGTGCATCAACGCACTTCAAAGCCATGGGAGGTTTCATCAACGCAACCGTAGGATTCATACGGACCGCTTCCCTCGTGGCCTCATGCGAGTCTTGGTTACGGGCGGCGCAGGTTTCATTGGGTCTCATTTGATTGACCGGTTGGTCGGTCGAGGAGACAGCGTTGTTGTTCTTGACAATCTGTCGAGTGGCCAACTCGCTTTCATCCAAAACCACATTGACGACGGCAACGTGTCGATGGTGAACGGTGATCTGCGATCACTCGAGGACGTCATGAAGGCCATGTCCATGGACATTGATACCGTCTTTCACCTGGCGGCCAATCCCGACATTCGATTGGGGACGCGCGTCACAAATACCGATCTTGAACAAGGTACGGTCGCCACATACAACGTTGTCGAGGCCATGCGCAGGTGCGATGTTAAACGGATTGCGTTCGCATCAAGTTCGGTCGTGTACGGCGAGGGTGCTCCCATGCCCACGCCAGAAAATCACGGTCCATGCATGCCAATATCTCTCTATGGTGCCAGCAAACAAGCGGGTGAAGGCCTCATCAGCAGTTGGGTCGGTACGTTTGGCTTGCAAGCATGGGTCTTCCGATTCGCCAACATCATTGGGGCTCGTGGTACTCATGGTGTGATTTTTGATTTCATTCACAAACTCAAGGCAGACCCTTCCCGGCTCGAGGTTTTGGGTAACGGTCTTCAGGAGAAGTCCTACATGGAAGTGGGCGATTGTGTCGATGCCATTCTCCACGTGATGCAAACCGCTGAAGAGCCGCTCAACCTCTACAACCTCGGCAGT
>QXXW01000077.1:0-4680 GCA_009887255.1 Candidatus Poseidoniales archaeon
TCAGCGCTTGACGACGATGGTCAACACGTCGCCGTCCTGCAACCGGTGCTCCAGCCCAACACGCTGATCGTCGAATTTGGCACTTGGGCCACGTATTCGAGCAAAACGGAACTTTCGAACAAAGTCCCTGTGGAGTTTGATGCAGATGTTCTCAACGGTTGAATCGTCCTTGACAATGAGCGGTTCTTCCATGTCAGCTTCTTGACCCTGAGGTTTGAGGTACACTCGCATGAATCCAAGGTTGTTGTAAATGAAATCCTTGAGTTCATCCAAACCGATGTCCTTGAACGCGGAGATGTTCATGATGGGCCATTCCTGCGGGAGGGCAGAACGTGCACGGGCGATGTCGTGCTCGGTGGCGATGTCAATCTTGTTGACCGCAATGACTGCCTTTTCGTAGACCCGGTTTCCTGCCAAAGCGTCCACGATTTGCTCTGCTGTCGAATTTTCTCGAAGCGTCACGAGCGCAGAGGTAAAGCCAAACGTGCGGATGATGGCAGCAATCTCCTCCTCCTCAAGGTGGGTTTGTTCCACAGTGCTCCGAATTTCAATTCCGCCTCGCTCCGTTCGTTTGATGAACACGGGAGGCTTAACTTCGTTGAGCCGCAATCCGGCGTTGTGCAACTCCCGATGGAGGACATTGAAGTGACCGTCTTGGAACGGGTCAACGATGTACAGCACCATATCGGCGCTGCGAATCACGTTGAGGATTTCACGACCCCGTCCCTTCCCCTCTGCAGCGCCTTTGATCAAACCGGGCAGGTCAAGAATCTGAATTTTGGCACCACGATGCTCCATCACACCGGGAATGCAGGTGAGGGTGGTGAAGGCATAGCCGCCGGTTTCGGAGTGTGCATCGGTGACCTTGGAGATGAGAGTGGACTTGCCGACCGAAGGAAATCCAACCAGGGCCACGGTGGCGTCGCCGGACTTTCGAACTTCAAACCCCTTGCCACCACCACTGGCTTTTGAGTGAGCGGCAGTTTTCTCTTCCTTGAGTTTGAGTTGGGCGATTTTTGCCTTCAACTTCCCAATGTGGGCGTTGGTGGCCTTGTTTTTCTGGGTCTTGTCAATCTCGGCGCGAATCAATTCGATTTGCTCCTTGATCGTCGCCATGCCAAACCCTCCCGTATGCGCCTTCAGCGGACTGTTCTTCAAGCCTCTTACGGCTCGCCTTCCACAGGCTGTTCAATTTGAGGTGTCCTTCCGTGTTGCGACCGCCAAGAAAATCCCCATCAGGGCTCCAATCATTCCCAGTGCCGGGACTGCCGGGGTCTCCGTCTCCACTTCTTCGCCGTCGCATGCCGTCCCAATCCCGTCGTTGTCAGCGTCGGCCTGGTCGCTGTTTGAGATGTAGGGGCAGTTGTCCGTGAGGTCCGCAACACCGTCCCCATCGTCATCAGCATCGCTGTTGTCGCCAATCCCATCTCCGTCGGTATCGGTGGTTTCGTTTTGGTCCAACGGGAAGGCATCGTCGGTGTCGTTCATGCCATCGTTGTCGTCGTCGTTGTCGCTGTTGTCTCCGATGCCGTCTTGGTCGTGGTCTGAGGATTCGTTGGCGTTGGTTGGGAACACATCCGCATCGTTGAGGGTGCCGTCCCCGTCCATGTCTTCGTCGCAAACGTCCCCGAGCGTGTCGTTGTCAAGGTCGCTCTGGTTGGTGTTGCTGGTGTTTGGACAGTTGTCGTTGCCGTTGGTGACGTTGTCTCCATCAGCGTCAACCACTGCTTGCGTGCCGAACATGGCGTGTTGCAACATCACGTCCTGCTCAGGACGATCGTTGTCCGCTGTTGCAACTTCAGAAATGGCGGTGATGTCGTCGCATCCGTCCAGGACGGTCCCGAACACCGTGTGGACACCATCCAACCATGAGGGTTCGCTGTCCTCAGGGATGAGGAAGAATTGGCTTCCACCCGTGTCCGGAGCGCTGGTTTTGGCCATTGAAATCGTACAGGGTTCATGCAAGAGGCCGTTGTCAGCCTCGTCGGGGATGGTCCAAGCGTTCGCTCCTGAGGTTCCACAATCGGGGTCGTTGCTGGGCTGGCCGTTGCACAAACCGGTGAAGTTCCCAGCGTGACCCCCTGTGCCGTCGCCGTTGGTGAAATCTCCGCCTTGAATCATGAAATCGTCAATGACACGATGGAGCATCGTGTTGTCGTAGCAACCCATGGCGACCAGAAGTTGAAAATTCATGGCCGTTATGGGGCTCGATGTGTGGTCAAGATGGAGGGTGATGTTGCTTTCGCTTGCGCCCCATGCCATTTGAAGAACGATGTAATCAACCGCAGGCATCGTTCCAAGCGTAAAACAGCCGTTTTCCGTGTAGTTGTAGCCGAGGTCAAGCACACCGTCGTATTGAGCGGTAGCGGTGTTGGGTGGAGGGACGTCGTTGAGTTCCTGCACGGTTGCAGAAACGGTCATCTGTCGCACTTCATTGTGCATTTCTTGATTCCACATCACGCTGACGTTGAAACTCTCATTGCTTCCAGCCTCAACATTGACCTCAGCGGGCCCAGAGGATGCTAAACCGGCCATTGAGTATTGAATGGCAATCCTTTCTTCGTAGGCAGTTGGGTTCGAAATTGTGCATTCAAACGTGTAATTTAGATTTCCAATCGGGTCAATGGGCACGTGCGTCGTTTCACCACAATCCAACGAGACGGCAGCACCGGCGACTTGGGCGCTGATCGGGCTCACAAATGCACACATGCAGAAGGCAATGAGGACCACGACCAATTTGTTCATGGTGTAAGTTTTCGATTATTGTTGATAACTGTTTCCAATGTCCCGTTTTCAACAAAGCGATGGCCTCAAACCCCTCGGGCGATTGCCTTGGCCATGGGGCTGGAGATGGTGGGGTTGTTGGTCCATCGGCCCACCTTGACCAACTTGCTCGAAATGCCATGGGGCGACCTGAAAACCTCCATGGAACAAGGTTCTCTGCGCCCCCTGCGACCGGAAAAAGACATCAAATTATCCACCATGTTCGCCATCGATGCAGAAGCAGAACTGTTGGATTGGATGGATGCGAACCCTTCTGATGCGTCCATTCCTGCTCTGGAAGCCTTGCAGTCCAGCGACAACGGAGAAGAAGGCTTGCTCCGCTTGATGCGTTGGGCCAGTCCTGGGCACTGGGAAGTTTGGGAAGGACGAGCCTTCCTTTATCTTGAAGAAGCGATTCAACGAGAGGTGGAAGACATTCACGAATTGTACACCGAAACGGTGTGGGCGGACGTGCAGGTGCGGTTGCAAGGCATGGCCCCAGAGGAGTACGCTGAGCGCGTGGTGTTGAACTGGATGAACCGGAGAGTAGCCCTCGGTGAAACGATTGAGGAGACCCAAGACCCGAAGATTGTGCCCACCTATGAGGCCCACCAACGGGCAGCCACGTCGTTGGTCCACACGATCAACCGTGCCAACGAAGAAACGTTGGCGTTTGTCTTGGGGCGAGAACACCTGGAAGCTTCGAAATGGGGCTTTGGGGCATGGAACTTGACGGCCTTCCTTCGTGATTAAACGGCGTTGGGTTCAAAGCGTTCCGTTGGAACCGGCCGAACGATGTCCGAAGAAAGCAACGAGGACGACCCTGTCAACCAAGGCCTTGAAGCCGAGGCAGATGCTGAACCCATTGAAGGCGTAGAACCCACCACAACCGTTGAAATCGACGATGGTCCGGCAGACGCACCCCCATCCGAGAACGATGTGGAGGTTGAGGAAGAGCCCCGTGACCCCCTTGAACTGGCCGTTGAACGAGCGGAACAGGCTGAAAAAGAGATTGCTTACCGTGACGCTGAGATTCAAAACGTCAGAAAAAGGCTCATGGCTGAAAAAGCCGAAGTCATTCAATTCGGTGGCATGGGGCTGGCTCGCCGTATGCTCACCATTCTGGGGGACGTTGACCGGGCCATGACGGGCATCGATGAAGACGACGAGAGCCCAATTGCCCAGGGTTTGCGGTTGCTGCGCAACAAAATGTGGCACGAGCTACAAGCCGACGGTGTATCGGTGATTGATGCCAAAGCCCAGCCGTTTGACCCGTCTAAGATGGAGGCCATCACGACCATTCCGTCTTCTGAACATTTTGAGGCTGGCCATGTGGTTGACGTGCTTGAGCAGGGATACATGTACAAATCCAAGGTGATCATGGTCGCAAGAGTCGTGGTTGCTTCCGAGTGAGCCTCATCCTGCATGGACCCCGGTGCCGAAGGTGGAGCACCGAAACATGGCGTCTTCACCAATCAACCATTCAATGACCGTGCTTGGGACGCTGGTAGCCAACACGACACGTGCTGCATCGTCGTCCATGACGGTGGAGAGCATCCTGATCGTTTGGCGCACTCGCCAGCCTTCCCAAACTTCACGGTCGCTGAGTTCTACGGTGTGAACGTTCCATCCTGCCTCTCGATACAACGAAGCAGTGGGGCCATCTGAGGTGACCAGCACACCCTCTCCATGCACTTTGGTTGCGTGATTTACCCAGTTGGGTGGGTCGTTGATGTCCTCGATTTGGACAACCCTCACATCGAATCCACTGGCTTCAGCCCAGCCAAGAACCATGGCTTGACGTTCATCAGCCGTCCAAGGGTTATCGGCTTCCCATTCTGCTTGCGATGAGCCAATGGCGACCACGACTTCATCGCCCTGAGCATGCTTGACCGCCGCCCTGACAAGAGAGGCATG
>QXXW01000078.1:0-6069 GCA_009887255.1 Candidatus Poseidoniales archaeon
GCCCCAAATCGTTCCGTTGCTCGTTCCAAAGTTCAGGCCACTTGGCAAAGTTGGATTGATGGCCCAGGACGTGATCGTACCCGAACCTGTTAGTGTCGCATTAAGTGGCAAATCGCTGCTCGATTGTCCCTTGGTCAGCGTCAGATTCTCTGGTGAGTAAGAGAAGGCCGGCAACTCATCAACCACGGAGAGCGTGATGTTGGTTGCAGCAGAACCTCCGGAGTTGTTGGCCCAAATCATGAAGTTCAGGCTGCCATTGGTGATGGCGGTTGGCGTGCCCCAAATGGTCCCGTTGCTAAGACCGAAAATGATGCCTGAGGGCCCGCTTCCGCTGATCCACCACGAGGTGGGTGTTCCACCGGTAAAGCCAGCAAGTACCGGATTCATGGTCATGTTCACCGTGATGACAATGTCGGAGGGAGAATAATTGAGATTCTTAGGTGCTTCCGCCGTCACCCCCATCGAAAACGTCGAATAACCGAACCCTCCGGAGTTCACGCCCGTCAAGTTGTACACGAGGGGGGTGATTTGGAGGGCGGTGGGCGTACCGGTAATGGCTCCGGTGGTGGTGTTGAGTTCGAGCCCCGAAGGCAAGGCTGGAGTGATGGACCAGTTGGTGACGTTGCCTCCATCAAAGGTGGGTGCTGAGATGTTCACCGATGAGCCAATAACCAAAATTATGTTTGAGTTGGCGTAGGTGATGTTTGTCGGGGCAACGTCGTTGATGGTGATGTTGAGTTGGGTGGAGGTTGAACCGCCGGAGTTGTTGGCCCAAACCGTGTAGGTCACGGTCGTGGTTTGAAGCGCCGTGGGGGTTCCGCTGATGTTCCCATCCGAGGTCCCCCATGTCAGACCGCTCGGCAGAGAAGGACTGATTTCCCATGACGTGATGGTTCCACCACTGACCGAAGGGAGGTTCAACGTCATCGCTGTATCCTTCTCAAGTGTCATATTTTCTGGAGAATAACCCAACGCGTTTGGCGCTGCGGCGTTGATGGTAATGTTGACGTAGGCAACGGACGAACCACCTGAATTGTTGGCCCATACGATGTAGGTTACAGCAGTGGTTTGCAAACCCGTTGGCGTTCCGCTGATGGCACCCGTGCTTGCACTGAACGCCATTCCGCTCGGTAACGACGGGCTGATCGCCCACGAGGTAACCGTTCCACCGCTCACGCCGGGCGTGTTGGTCGTCATCGCCGCCCCCCTCTCGAGCGTCATGTTCTCGGGCGAGTACACCGCATCGTACGGTGCAACGTGTTGCGAGGTCAACGAGATGGAGGTCGAGTAAGTGCCGGCTGAATTGTTGGCTGTCACGGTGTAGGATGTGGTTGTCATGGCCGCCGTTGGCGTTCCCCAAACGGTACCGTTGCTCGTTTCGAAATTCATGCCACTTGGCAAAGTTCCTGTGAGTGAATAGGAGGTGGTGAGTTCACCGTTGGCGACGCTGATGGGGAAACTGTAGGCTTGGCCGATGAGCAGGGTAGGGGAGGATTGAGAGTGAGACAGGGAGGTGGCGTTGCTGTAGACGCCCTTGCTTGCGTTGTAGATTTGATTGATGAAGGTGGCGTTGAGGGCATCAGCATAAGCCATGACCGACCCAATTTGTCCATCAAAGGGCTGATTGTATTCACCGCCGTTGTAGGCACCAATGAAGACGTTGTTGCTGACATTGCGCAGGGCTCCACTGCTTGACAAGGAACCGTTTCCTACGTTTTGTCCATCCACATAGAGTTTGATGTTGTTGTTCGGGTTGGCGACCATGACCACGTGATACCATCGGTCCGTATTGATCGACGCTTCTGTCGTCCATGCGGCCGAATTGTTGGAAGTGGTTCCCACATTTGCATAGATGGCACCTGATGCTCTCATTCGGATGGCCCATCCCACATCTGTTGAAGCTCCTCCGTCGTCGAAGGCGCCGATAATGACGCTGCCTTGGTGAGTGGAAGCGTTGACCCAAATGGCCACGGACCAAGCGCCGCCGCCTGGGCGCAAGCTTGTGGAATCGGAAATTTCGATCTCGTCGCAGACGAGGTTCGGGGATGAGCCAGTGCACGCCCCATCGTACGAGAAGCGGGTGAAATCTTCGTCCCATGTCGGTCCAGCAGTGGCAATGGTGCCGTCGTTGTTGTAGTCTGAAAGGTCGTCGAGGTTGGTGCCGCTACCGCTGTAAGAGGATGTATTGGTGGGGTCAAGATGGAGACGGAGCGCACCAAGGACTGCGAGCGAAATGGTCGTCGTGTCTGAGCCTCCATTGTTCGTGGCCGTGATGGTGTAGGTGGCTGCTGAAACCTGTAGGGTGGGCGTGCCACTGATCTCTCCGCTTGAACTCAGGCCAAGTCCTGCTGGAAGGGATGGGGACACAGACCAAAAAGCACTGTCGCCGGTGTTGGATGGCGTTATGGTCGACATCTCCACACCCTCCGTGATCGTGAACGGCGACCCTGAATAATCGATGGACGGGGCAATCTGGGTCACCCATAGATTGAATTCACCAAATTGTTCGTTCCCCGAAGCTGAGGTAGCGGTGAGGTTGTAAGTCACGTTGTTGCCTGCTGTGGTGGGGGTGCCGGAGATGCTGCAAGTTCCTTGGGTCAAAGTCAGCCCAGAGGGCAGAGAGGGTGAGATGCTGCAGGTCGCTCCTGAAACATCAGCACGAGGAACAGTGAGGGTGGTGAGTCCTTGAACGGTGGCATGGCGAGTGTCCGTGCCCGTGTTGTAACGGTAGGCGATGTGAATGTCGTCGTTGCTGTCAACATCAATGGAGGTGTGGGTGCCAACGCTGCCGGAGGTGTCGACGGCTGTGGTGACCCACGAACCCGTTTTGTCCGATGAATAATACAAATCATCAACACTGTTTCGTTCGTGGGAAATGTGAACGTTCCCAACTGAATCGTAGGCGATTGAATTCCAACGGCCGTAATCTGCACTGTTCTCAACCGTTGATGCGACCCACGAATTTCCTGTGTAGTACGTGTATTTCAGCGAAGTTGCGTCCATGTCAAAGTAAGAGATGCCCGGTTCATCGGTTGTTGGGTCAATGGCGATGTCAAGGCTCGTCCCACCAGTGTTCGTGCCAATGTCTTCGAGGGTGGTTCTGACCCAAGCGCCTGAGATGTTGCTCAGGTGGAACATGTTCTTGTCAAAGGCGTCGTAGTAGGCCAGATGAAGATGGTTGTTCGAATCAACAGTGATGGAGGTGGAAGCGACATCGCCTGCGGATTGAAGTTTACCGGACGACCATGAGTAGCCAGTTTTTTCTGCGTACCCCACGTCACCGCCGCTGTCGCGATATGCGATGTGCGGTTTGTCGTTGGAATCGATCGCAATGGAGGTGTACTTTCCACCCGTGTTGTCGACGGTCGTGGTGCTCCATGTCGAGGAGGTGGCTGATTTGTAGGCGTACCTCAACGCATTGCCGCTGTTGTATTGATAGGAAACATGGAGACCGTTGCTGGAATCGACAGCAAGGTTGCAGTATTTTCCGACGTTGTTGCTCGACTCAATCGTGGAGGTTTGCCAAGAGCCTGTCCGGTTTGTGGCGTACATCAGGTTGGCGTTGTCGTCACGGTAGTACACGATGTGAACATGGTCGTTGCTGTCCACCACCAAGCTGTTGTAGTGTCCTGAATCACCGGTTGTGTACACGTCGGTGGTGCTGTTGAGGACGCCTGAACTCCACAACGTCCAGTTGAACGTCAAGGGAGTGATGGCAGTCGCCCGTGGCGATTGGGTTGTTGGCTCGCTGGCAACAACTCCCCAATTCACGGCAAAAGTAAGCGTCCCCACGAAGGTTTCACCGTCGATTTGTGCCGACACCGAATAGGAAGCCGCTGCTGAGACGGAGGTTGGTGTTCCGTTGATGTTGCAGGTTGTGCCGTTGAGGGTCAACCCGGCCGGTAAGGCGGGGGACACGGTGCACGTGGCACCATCTACAGGAAGGTGATTTTGCAATGAAATCACGCCAAGCGTGATCTCTCGTGTGTGGTTGGTACCCGATGTTGAATTTGCGCTCACTTCGTAGGTTTGAGCGGCTGATTGTCGGGTCGGCGTACCGCTGATGCGGCCTGCGAAACTGTCAAAAATTAACCCTTCTGGAAGGTCTGGAGATATCGACCAGTTCACTCGGCCGATGTTCATGAGGTCTTGAATTTGAGAAGCGTTGTATTGCTCGTTAAACGAATAGTGGTCGTCAAGCGTACCGTTGAACGCCCGATCCGAGCCACCTCCCGAGTCGCCGCCCCAACTAAAATCAGATCCGCCGTTCGTGAACCCCTGGACGTTGGCGTTTGGCGCAGAGTGTGTAAACGACTGTTCGAGCGAACCGTTGATGTAGGCTTGAATGAAAAACGTCTTGTTCGCTGTGAAATAAACACCGGTAAAGGCCACGTGGTACCAGGTCTCGTTCTCAAGAACCGTGTTGATGGTGTTTTCGTTCCATTGGCCAGAGTAATCCTGCCGATATCGGAAATTCACTTCGCCGTCATCGATCAATAGGAATTGATTCGGGTAGTTCTTCAGCAGAAGTTGGTGTCCGGCGTTGTTGGTTGGTTTTATCCACATCGCTTGGGTGTATTCGTATTGGTAATCGACCAGATCAGAATAGTTGCTGCTGGCGTATTCAAGGCGGTCATTGCCTCCCTCCAACACCAAGGCGTTGTTGGTTCGACCGTGGCGGTCCGAGGTCAACATGTCTGGCAACCAACTGGTGTTCACGACGGGGTCGGGTGACGTGTCGTTGACGTCGTTGTTAAAGGAAAAAAACCCAAGTTCATCGGTCGTGAAGGTGTTTGGTACGGTGAAATTGTCCCACGTTAGGTTGAATTGAATTGGATCCATTGGTTGGTCCTGACCCAGCAAGGACGAAGGGTCCCCCTCTTCGAAGCCAATGTTCGAAACGTCGTCGCTGGCGCTCGCCCAACTGTGCGTGGCGGGATCGGTTGGGTCGTAACCAAACTCAATGGATGAGATGGACTGGCCGACCGTGAATTCTAAACCGTTGAAACTTGAAGAGAGCGGGAACACGCATGAACCGTCCGACTGCGAGGCTCCGCTGTCGTAATTGGTGGCGTTCGATTGAAGGCATCCAGATTGACTGAACGGGGCGTAGGTACGAGCGACGTCCGTTGCTGATGTGTCCGCCTCCAACCACGGAGCCCGATTCAACTCAAGAAGCCCGGATGAGAGCGACATGGACACCATCAACATCACCATCCCCACCGAAGCGAGGGCGGGTCTATTCGGGCGTGTTTGCATGGCGTGGCCTCCTTATGGCTCGAAAACTACGCCGTTCCTACCTAAGAATATCGGCTATCATGAAAGGTCATCATGGACAGGAGGCCATTGAGAGGAGGCTGCGAACGGCCAAGACTGCTTGCGGGTGTTGAACCCAAGCCGGGTGAATTTTTTTCTCGATTGGCGCCACACAGGCAACAAATAACCGACCTTCGATCGCTCACCAAATGACCACTGCCAGGGGCATCGGGGCAAACCAGCAACCCAATGCTCGATCATGGTTCTGGCCACGGGTTGATCTGGCCCCCCTGGAATAAGCCACGAAGCGATGGTCAACCCACCGGCTGAACCACGGGTTTCGGACCAGCAGGTGAATTCCGTTCCCTTAAGCGGACCTTCGAGGATTTTGAGGCCCAACGTTCGAGTGGATTGGGCCATGGGCATGATGATGGCGAACCGGTCAACAAGGCGGGAACCTTCGTGCCGTTCCATGGACCATCCTGCTTCCTCGCACATCGTGCGGAGCCTACGGATGGATTGAACGGACGAGACGCTCACCTCGAGATCAAGGGTCGCTCGTTTCACCATACGGTTGCCTCTTGACGGACAGGCATGAAGCCTTCCGTTGGCACCGCTCTCACGTCGGCGTGGTTTTGCTGGATTGCAGCTGTCGCAGGGTCATCGTCCGTCTGGACGAGGTGCTCCCTTGGACAAGGACCGAAAGCAGCCGCGATCACGCATTCGCCGACGTGGGTCGGCGTGTGATGGGGCAGATCGTGCCTTGCTCAGCCAAAGAGCGAACCGAGACCGTCGAAACCGCCTGCCTCTTCT
>QXXW01000079.1:0-7100 GCA_009887255.1 Candidatus Poseidoniales archaeon
GCATGGAAGATGAATTGGGCGTTGCTGAGCAGTTGCTTGAAGAAGCCGATCAAAAGTACGCTGAAGAAGCTGCAAGGCAATGGGCCATGGCCGAGAAACGCGACATGGACAACATCGAATCGGGCGTCAAACGGCTTGGTGACCTCGTTGCGAGCGGTTGGTTCGAGAAGAACGCCAAGGACGGAGCCATGGCAGAACTGTTGGAAGAGAAGGACTCCCAATAGAATTCATCAGGCATGTTCAAGGCCGGTTGGCCACTCCAAAGAGCATGGAACTCAAGGCCATCCTCGTCGCAGGTGGCCACGGAAGCAGGTTGAGACCGTTTACCCGCTACGTCCAGAAAACCATGTTGCCTCTGCATGAACGGCCTGTCATTGATTACGCCCTGGCCACCATTCGTCGGGCCGGTATCAAGGACATCACCATTGTTTCCAACGAGTTCATTGGCCAAATCAGCAAACATCTCGGGCAGGGGCTGGAAGGGGAACGTCTGCATTATGTCATCGAGGAGGAGCCTGCTGGTGTGGCACACGCTCTGTCACTCGCACGGCCCTACAACGAGAACACTCGCCTGTTGGTGTACTTCTCTGACAACATCACCACGCTTGAATTGGCCGATATCGCTCAAGACTTCAAGGAGGCGATGACGCCGCCCGGTTGCGTTCTTCTCGCCCGAGAAGAGGCCCACCCCGAAGCGTTTGGCGTGGGGGTTTTGGACGACAACGGTGTGCTTGTTGACATCGTTGAGAAGCCAGAATCCCCTCCTTCAAACCTTGCCATTGGGGGAATTTATCTCTTCGATGAGCGGTTTTGGGACATGCTGGACGATGCGGTGGTGGAGAAAGGGGATGACTTTTCAATTTCCGATATCAATCGAAGGTACGTGAATGAGCGCTCCGCCTCTCTTGTATCGGTGGGCAAGGATACTTGGGTGGATTGCGGCACGCCGGATGCGTTGCTCATGGCCTCCATCATGGCCAAAGAAGGCAAATTGAACCCTCGGCCCTTCAAGGAACGAACGACGTGATCTTATGGACATCGGCATCATTGGAGCGGGAATGGTCGGAGGGGCCATTGAACACTGTTTTGGGGAAGCACACAACCTGTTTGTACACGACCCGGCGCGGGGCACGGAGTTGACCGACGTCACCGAACACGTTGACTTTGCATACATCGCTGTACCAACGCCGCCTCATCCTGAAACAGGTGCTTGTGACACCTCCATTGTTGAAGGCATTCTCGATGCTCTACCCGATGGTTTCACCGCTGTCATCAAGAGTACGGTCGTCCCCGGGACAACAGAAGTGTATCATCAACGCTATCCGAACCTCAAAATTGCCTATTCACCGGAATTTTTGGTGGAACGGCAACGGTTGGAAGATTTCGCCAATCAAGACATCTTGGTTGTTGGAACCCATCACAAGGACGTTGCAGAGCGGGTGTTTTTGCAGCACAAAGAAGCCGGCGTGCTAAGGCGGGAGCAGTTGTTTCACGTCACACCAACCCAAGCCGAACTGGTGAAGTACACGAAAAACACCTTCTATGCTATGAAGGTCACCTTTGCCAATCAAATCTACGACATCTGCGAAGGGCTGGGAGAAGATTGGTACACCATCCGTGACGTCATCACGGCAGAACAAGCCCAGCCCATCGGCCCGTCTCATCTCGACCCAATCTTCGGACTCAAGCGCGGATTTGGGGGCAAGTGTTTGCCAAAGGACAGCCTTGCATTGGGTGTTCTCGCTGACGACCTTGGCGTCAAATACAACATCATGGATGCCATGCAGCAGGACAACGACCGTCTGAGGGGTGTCCTCACCGGCAAGCCCAGCGACGTGGTGACCAATGACGACTGAGGACAACCCCTTTGCGTGGTTGGATCCATATGCGCCACGTGGCTCAATTCAACGATTTGCGGTCGCAGGGGGGTTCAACAGCGCTCTGTTTTGGGTGATGTGGGAAGTGTCGCTCGTGCTCTTGGTCAGCATTGACCTTCGGATTCTTTGGGGCACTGCTTGGGGCATCACGGGTGTTCTCGCACATTTTGTCCATCGGGCCTTCACTTTTGACAACCATCGCTCGGTCAAACTGACACTCCCCGCATCGATTCCGGTTTATGCCGGAAGTTTGGTGGGTTCGTCGTACACCATCGGCGTTCTTTCGGAGCTTGCACCGCAGTGGCTTCGCCTCTTAGGCCTGGTCAACATGCTTGCGTGGGGCCTTGGCATATGGCTTACCATGAGGGTCTTCGTGTTTCGATTCGACCCATCCCGCCATCAAAGCGCATGAGTTTCAAGAACCTCAAGGGGCACGACATCAAGGGCCCGTTGATGCGTTGATTCCAAATCAACGGGACAAGCGGATCCGGCGTTAACGGCTTGCAACCATGTTCCAGCGCAAACACACCATTTGTCGCCCGGGCGGAGGCCTGGGAAGTTGTACTGCGGGGCGGGTGTCATCAAATCGTTGCCTTTCGCCTTCGCAAACTCAAGAAACGGTTGATTCACAACGCAGCAAACGGTGTGGGAGCCACGGTCAAACTCGTCGGTGTTGCAACAGCCGTCGCGATACCATCCTGTCAGGGGCTCGGTGGAGCATGATTCCAGTGGACCACCCAAGACGTTCGTGCTCTTCTGCATGAAACTCCCTCGGCGTCTGGCCTATCAAGTCTTGTCCATAGCGCCACAGAGGAGCACAATCGCCATCTCAACACCGGCCGACCATCGTTCATTTCTGTTTTATCGGCGGAAAAACCGGGGCCATCTTCGGCCTTCAGAGACTTCCTCCTCCACCCCCAGCAGGGCGTTCAATTGACCGCGACGTTCCACGTTGAGAAGATCATCAAACCCACCCACGTGAACGGGGCCGATGAAAATCTGAGGGACCGATTTAGCACCTCCTGTTGCTCTTGCGAACGCAAGTTGGGACGTTCGGTCGCCTTTGATTCGACGTTCGGTGTAGTTGATGTTTTTGCGCTCAAAGAATTGTTTGGCCTTCACACAGGCCGAGCATCCTCTGTTGGTCCAAATGACCACCCCTTGGCCTCCGTCGGCGCCCATAGCGTCGGGACAGGGCCTTGACCTTTGAAAATTCAGCAAGGTGCGGTGTCCCATGCGTTGGGTTCATTGGGAAGAAGCGTTCCTTCCTTCCTATGCTGCCCGACACCGTGCACAAACTCCCCCGAGAAGAGCGATTTGCTTACGCCCGCTTGCTGGCCTACATGGCACGAATTGACAACGAGTTAACCGTTGATGAAATGGCCATGTTTGAACAACGACTCGGTACGGCATTGTTGTCGCCCAACCAACGTGATTTGATTCGAGCCTCGCTCAAAAACCCCCCATCTCTTGAAGAATGTCTTGAGGATTTGTCGGGTGAAGCCGGGCGCCTCGCCCTTCGCGATGCGGTGATGATGGCTGCTGCTGATGGCAACGTGGACGAAGAAGAGCAGGACGCTCTGTACGACATCGCAGAACATCTTGGGCTCAAAGAAGACGCCGTTGCACAACTGCTTCAGTGGACCGTCAAGGGCTACAAGTGGATGAAGGAAGGATACGAACTGCTTGATTCACTTCAGGAATGAGCGACCATGTTTCCAGATGATTTGGACAATTTGTCCGATCAAAACCGCCAGCGTTACGCGGAAATCCTTGTTTACATCGCAGCAGCAGACGGCGAACTTGTCCGCGAAGAGATCGGCATCATCGAATCCATGATGGGACGAGCGATGATTCATCCAGAGGCACGGGTGAACCTCAGGCACGGTTTTGAATCGCCCATTCCCCTTGAACAATCGTTGGCCAACATAGGCAAAAAATTCGGGCGGTTGGTCCTCAGGGACGCCGCCTTGGTGGCGGCCATCGACGGAGCGTACGACAAAAATGAGATTGAAGCACTTCGGGCCATTGCGAAAGCCGCCGGGGTCGATGAAGAGGGTCTGAAAGCCATCCTCGACTGGGTAAGAGACGGTTGGACTTGGTTCCAAGAAGCCTCCAAAATACTCAGCAAATAGGGCTTTTTCCAGCCTGCCCCCAAGAGGCACCTTCAAAGATAGAAAGCCGTCCCGCTGGGTTGGGTGGGGCAATGCAAAACGGCGTAAGTGGATGGTATGCACGACTTGACCGATGCTTGGCTGACCGCGAACAACAAATCGCCATTTGGCTCTCCACTTGGGAACAGTCCCTTCGAACCTTCCAACCCATCGCCGCCTTGCTTCCCGAGGATTGGCCTACCCTTCCTGCCAACCTTCTAACCGATCCCGGCCATGTATTGGATCACCTGCTCGCTCGACACGACGCAGAGATTGACGGTCGCTCACCCCGTGGCGCTCACCCAACGCCACCAAGGTTGGCCGATGCCATCATCGCTTCGGAGTTGAAGGACAACTTGGTGAATCCGAAGAAACCCGTCCAACAATCCAACTTTTTGATGAGCAATCTGCCTCCCGGATTTCGGCAACACGTCTCCCAACTCAACATCCCCAAAGCCGCTCCCAGCGACGAAGTCGATGACGAAGCCGAGCGCCGGGCTGTGGAAGAAAGTCTTCGAACCATGAGCGGTATCCCTCTCCCCGTCTCCGACGCCGCCACCGGCGGTGGACTCTTCCATGCCCGACTGATTCGTGCTCACGCAGACGCTCACGAGAACGCCGATCCAGAGGTCAAGAAAGCCGACACTCGGAGGTTGTTTTCCAATGTCCAGCTCCTCGATGTCAGTTCTCTGGCCGTGAAAAGCACCAAAACACGGTTGCTGCTCGAATGCATTCGCCATGAACTGGTCAGTTTTGGCCCGGAAACCCCCGGTAAGATCGCACGGGAAGAAATGGAATCGCTCCTTGACGCTGGCGTTCAGGTCGGTGATGCCCTCCAAGGCGAATGGCCCTGGCAACAAACCCCCAACCTGATGCTGACCAACCCGCCATGGCTTCGGATTAAGGATCGATTCCGTGGCATGGAAGACGGCAGCAAGCTCAGGAAGGAACTTGGTGAGCAACTTCGAGGAGTTTCTGACAACGGAAGCCCTCGATTCTCAACCATGCGAGGAAACGTCAACCTGTACCGGTTGTTCATTGAACGAAGCCTGCAAATCCTCACCAAGGGCGGACGTTTGCGCATCGTTGCCCCTGACAGTTTGCTACGGGAGCAATCCTCTCACCCGCTAAGGGAACTGCTGGTCCGCGACCACAGTTGGAAACAAGTCTGGGCCATTGAGGAAGCCAACCTCCTGTTCCCCGGCATGACGCAAGGCGTTGTGGTTCTGGGCATCGTTGCACAAGGAGCATCCTGCAATCTGAACATTCACGGCCCCATCACACGTGCTGACCTCCGTCGAGAGGGGGACGGCTTGTCGTCTCGCGTTCCGCTGTTTGAATTGGAGCAAGAGCGTTGGCTTGGCTGGTCGAGGGAAACATGGTCGGTTCCACGGTTGCCACGGGACCGAATGGAACGCAAGCAGACGCTCAAAGTGTTGGATCGGTTGTGTCAACTGCCTCGTTTGAGCGACGAAACACATCCGCTCACCACCAACGACCGCCACGTGAGGGTTCGAGTTGGTGAAATTGACCAGACCGCACATGCCAAAAACATCGAGACTTGGGTCAAAGGAAAGCGAAATCGACCTTTCATTCGCGGTGTTCACTTTTCTGAGGACGACAACGGCCAGGTGTTCATTCGACACCCTGCCTTCCGCACAGACATTCCATCCAGAGCAAGTGAGCGCCAGCTCGCCATGTGGGTCGGAGACAATCAGCCACAGTTTGGACCTCGCTTGGCTTGTCAAGCGATCGTCAACGCGCATCAAGAGCGGCGACTGCGCTGGGCGGTTATCCCCGAAGGGAGCGTCCTTGGGAACAGCGTCAACCACATTGAACTTCATCACGACATTGAGAACCGTCTCGAAGAGGACCATGAATCCGTTGAACAGGGCCTCCAATGGCTGTGCGAGTTCTTGAACAACACCGACTTGGACGAGTGGGCAAGAGCGTGGGCTGCAAACAACAACGTCAACAATTACGAATTGGAAATGTTGCCTGTCGAACTGCCCGACACCTTTCCGATTTTCAACACTCTCGCACAGTGAACAAACGCCAACACAGGTTTTAATTTCCGAACTCCGGCTTTTTCAACCTACAATTTATAATCATCACGCCGTTGGTATGGACCATAAGACCTCAAGGGGGCCTTCAACCACATGGGAGTTCATCCGAAAATTGGCATCACGGGTCTACCTCGGAGTGGAAAATCCGCTGTGATGGAGAAGGTTCTCAAAATGCTGTCCGACGAACGGCAGCGTGAACTCACCATGCGGGGGACCCAGCGTGAACACCCTATTCTGGGCGGGCTTAGGACCGAACCATTGCTTGAAAACGGCGAACGTATGGGCTACAAAGTCATCAACATCGTCACGGGGGAAGAAGGCGTCATCGCCCACAAAAGCATTGATTCTCGCCTCAGAGTGTTGGGCTACGGATTGGACCCCTCTGAATTGGAACGTGTCGCCCTTCCTGCCATTGAGTACGCCGTTGATCATTGTGAAGTGCTGGTCATTGATGAAATCGGTAAATTCTCGGTTGAGTCGGAAGCCTTCGTGAGCGCCGTTCGCAGCGCCCTTGAAATCGACATGCCCACCCTGCTCACGCTCCATAAAAAGAGCCGCCATCCACTTCTCCAGGACATTCGTCGCCGAGACGACGGACGGATCCTCGAGGTCACTCCGGTCAACCGCGCACTGTTGCCTTACAAAATCCACAAGTTGATGCGTGAGACCTACTGAATCATCGGTTGGTTCATTCACCATCACCCGATGGCCGCACCATGCACCCACCCGCCGTGGCCGCCTCCCGCCTTTTGCTCGGAGCGGGAGTTGGAGGATTCTTGGCTGTTGGTCTTGACCTGCAAAACGGTGGCTGGGCGGTGGATACCGCCGCGTTCGCAGTGGTGTCGGTGTCGTGTTTGCTGTTGGGTTGGACCCTCCGACGAGGTACGGGCCCAATGACACGTGTGTTTTCCAGCGAATCGGACGATGAAATGGCACAGCGGGTCAAGCACAAATTGGAAGAATTGGAAGCATCGGAGGACGTCAATGCCAAATGGGCGGCCTTG
>QXXW01000008.1:0-2939 GCA_009887255.1 Candidatus Poseidoniales archaeon
TCAATCCCAGATTGTCAAATTCAAACATTATACACAACGGGCCCCCTTATGCACGCCTGCATTCACATGGGTACCCATTGAAACGCCCCTGTTTCAGAGGGCCCCCCTTTGAAACGGCAGGGAATATGGCGTCCTATGCCGGAGATTTCTACGGTCTAAACAGATGATTCCTCTGGAATTGAATTTTTCAATCCTAAACCTACTACTAATCCGATTAATCCAACTCCGCATACGGCTTGAGATGCCAACATATAGAGTAGATTAATCGATTCGTAAGTTCCTATTTTATCAAGTTCATTCTCAAAATAGAACATAGATATCAGCCCAACAATCATTGTGATGGCTGAAATAATGATGATCACTAGTTTCCTGTTCTCCATGATTAACCGAGATAGATACGATGTATCAACAAACCGATTCGGATGGGTTACAACGGGTCATCCGATTACCCTTAGCAATCATATGAGACTCCAAGCCCTTTGATAAGGACATGAGCCGTTTGACATCAGAAGCGTATGATTCGTTCAACAAACCAACAAGTTAAGTTTCGGGTTGGGCAACAACCTCTTCGAAACTTCATGAACCATCGAAAACATCCCCATCTCTCGGTCTCACTTTTGATCCGTGTCCACCTTGAACATCATGCCCCGTGGTGATGGGTTCGTCCGAGAAAGACAGCCCCCAGCATCATGGTAATGGCTCCAAATGCTGCAATGGATGCGGTGATGTAGGCTTCTTCGTGCAACGCAAAGCCAAGTTCAGCAAAATGCAGCACGCCATGGCCGTAAAGGGACCATTCAAGAAGGCGAAGAGCGGTGTTCTTGGGAGAGGGCACGGTGCCCGGCAGCCGATTTCAAAATTAAGCCTTGGCATATCGGCTGAGCCACTGTCAAGGGCTTAGCGGCCGAGGTAGGTTTGGACGATCCCGAGGAGGGTTTCTTCAAACGCCGCTTGATTCACATCATGGCCGAGGGAGGCCAACGACGTGGTGGTATCTGTGGAAAGTCCACAACCTGCGACGCCTTCGACCCTCCCTGCTGGCGTGTTGAGATTGACCGTGAATCCATGGCGACTGACCCATCGAAGGAACGAAAGGCCGATGCTACAGATCTTATGGCCGTCGACCCACACCCCTTGCATCCGTTCATCGCGTGCTCCTTGGATGCCAAATTCAGCCAGAGCGTCGATCACCCAATCCTCGATGATGCTGATGATGTCGGCAACAGAGTTCTCCGATGCCCGGTCGCCCCATTTCACAATCGGATAGCAGACGATTTGGCCCGGCCCATGCCAGGTCAAGCCGCCGCCACGGTCAACCTGGTGAACATTGTAGTCGCTCGGCGGAACCAAACCATCGCTGCGGGCTCGGGGGCCGATGGTGACCACCTCCGGATGTTCAAGCATCAGCAACGTGTCGGGGATGTCACCGCTGATGCGTTGACGCTGCAGGACTTTCATCATGTCGAGGGTTTCACCGTAGGCCACATGACCAAGCCGGCGAACATCCACCATCGTCTTCACCTCAAAACTGGCCCGAAGACCCAAAGCCACCGGTGCCACGGTCGGTGACACCAAGCTCGTCGATGCTGGTTTCAACCAACGTCACCTTGGGTACTGGGGCGAACAACATCTGAGCGATTCGCTCGCCAGCAGCCACGTGAAAGGTTTCTCCTTTGCCGATCCAAGTGGCGAGAACCATGAGTTCTCCTCGATAATCGGCGTCGATGGTACCAACACCATTGGGCATGATCATTCCTTTCTTGCCCAACGATGAGCGGCAACGCAACTGTCCTTCCCATCCTTCGGGAATGGCGCATGCCCACCCTGTACGAACCGTTATGGACGAGCCCTTGGGCACCATCGTGTCTTCAATGGCGTAGAGATCCCATCCCGCTGCGAAGGCGGAGCCCTGTGTCGGCAGGACGGCGCGTGGGTCGAGTTTTGCAAACTGAACGGTCAACCGTTGGCGTTCCATGTTCCACTCAAGATACAGTCCTTTTTGACTGTTCGGCCGTTGTAAGATTTCGCCCACATGCGGCTCCAATGGAAATGAAGGTGTTTTTCCCATGTTTATAGGTTCTTTATGTCAAAAAATATCATCCGGTTTGCATCACCTAAAACGACCCACTGCGTTGATGTTCGCTGGTCGGTGCGACCGTCGCGAAAGCGCTCATTGTAGGGGTGCATGGGTCGTCAAGATTATAGGCGTCCGAGAAGGGCAACAGAACTCCAGCGCGTTGCGTAATCCCGGGGGGTACTGAAATGGTCATCGAACACAGCAAGGACGAGAACGTCAACATCGATCTGTCAAAGGAACACATGGAGCCCATGCTTCAAGAAAATTTGGATCGCTTCGTTCTCTTCCCCATTCAACACGATGACATTTGGGCCATGTACAAGCAGGAACAGGCTTCCTTCTGGACCGCAGAGGAAATTGATCTGGCCGAGGACCTGAAGGACTGGAAGAACCTCAACAAGGACGAGCAACACTTCATCAAGCACATCTTGGCGTTCTTCGCCGCCAGCGACGGTATCGTTAACGAGAACCTGGTGATGAACTTCTCCAACGAAGTATGTTGGCCCGAGGCTCGTGCGTTCTACGGTTTTCAAATCATGATGGAGAACATCCATGCAGAGACGTACTCACTTTTGATCGACACCTACATCGACGACGAAGCAGAGAAGGACCATCTTTTCAAAGCGCTGGAAACCGTGCCTTCAGTTCAAAAGAAGGGCGATTGGGCCATGCGTTGGTTGTCCCGAAAGCGAGGTTCTTTTGCCGAGCGACTCGTGGCCTTTGCAGCGGTTGAAGGCATCTTCTTTTCCGGCTCTTTCTGCGCCATTTTCTGGCTCAAGAAGCGGGGCCTCATGCCCGGTTTGACCTTCTCAAACGAACTCATCTCTCGCGACGAAGGATTGCACTGTGACTTCGCTTGCCT
>QXXW01000080.1:0-14845 GCA_009887255.1 Candidatus Poseidoniales archaeon
GCGATTCCAAGTCATGCAGAACACGTTCGATGAGCGGTTTGGGAAACGGCAGGCGATCGTTCAATTCATCGGAGGTTTTTGGGCCCTCCGAACCCAGCATTTCGATGAGTTTCACCCGAAGCGCCTCTTGGGGGTCACTCAAGGTTTTCTTTTCCCATTCGGTCGGCTTGGTACCAGAGAAACCCACGGCGATGTCGTAGGTGATCCCGTGCGTGTGCAAGTCGAGCAAGTCATCCGCCTCATCGCCTCCATGTACCGCCAAACAACCCAACGTAGCGTGAATTTCAGCCATATAAGGAGAAAACCACTTTCCGTCAAGTTCTGGTTGACCGGTGTTGTCTATTTTGGTGATTTTCCCCTGTTTCACCAACTCCTCAACCCAACCATGAATCGTGTCGTGAGGGATGTTGGACATCTTCTCCTTGTAGAGCGGGTTGTTGAACTCCCTGTCAAGACCACCACCGTGGCTCATGAGTCGCATCAAGCCTTTCGCATCGGTTGGGACGGGCGCTTTGTCGGCGTAAAACGTATCGAGCTGTTCCCTGGACAACTCGGTAGCCAAGGAACGGGTACCCAACAGACGCTGGAGAATGGCGGGGTCGATGTCCTTGACCAGAAACGCACGAGTTTTCATGGACATCAAGTCCTCAAATGCAGACATGAACAACGACATGCCGAGCCTTGACGGTACGACCACCTTGGTGTGGACGATACGAGCCTCACCAGCAGCGCAGGCGCTGAGGAAGGTTTCCAAACCAATGAGGTCAATGTCCCCAAAGAGAATTTCATTTTTAGCTTCCCTCATAAGGAGGCTGTCCTCGGTGGTTCGATGCTTTTGCAGGAGGGCTTCGGCTCGCTGCTGGAACTGTTGTGGGCTGATTTCCTCTGAGCCCATCCTCTTGGGAATGATCAGCGAACGGCCAGCCACTTCTCTGAAGCGCTTGGCAAAAATTTGGGTGTTGATGACGTAGCGTTCAATCACATCCATGTGGTCGTTGTTTCGGAAAGCAGCGTACATGGTGCCTGGATCAACTTCTTGTGTGGTTTTCAAGAGCAGCCCGTTCTCATCAAACGACATCTCGATGACACCGATGCTGTTGGCTTGGGCTAAACCCGCCATGAAGTACCCCAAAGCTGTGTTGAACCCGCGACCACGGCAGGTTGTGATCATGTACGTGGGATGGGAGCCTGAGATGACTTGTTCAACCAAGATTCGTTGCGGATCAGGCACCTGAAAGGAATCCAAGGAGTGCTCTTCAAGATGCCGAGCGATGGCGTTCGCCACGTCGTTGGACAAGCCGTAGACATCGCGCAACAACAGCCGAGGGTCGATTTCTCGCCGTAGCGCCACCATGCAGTGACCGATGAGGTCTTGAAGGGATTTCGAGAGTTCACGACTCCTCGAACGCGCTTCACCAGACCAGGACGGAATGGTGGGCCGGTAACCGGTGACGGAGGCAACATTGACACGAGTTCCCTGAATGTTGGTGACTCGGTAGGTGGAACCTCCCAACAGAATGACGTCACCTCCACGGAGTTTTGACACAAATGAGCCGGATAATTTTCCAAGAATTGAACCTTCAGCGTTGAACACGAGGTAGGAGTTGTCGGGGGCAATGGTTCCGATGTTGGTGTAGTAGATCATTCGGGAATAACCACGTTTACCGTAGAGATTCTCTTCCCAATCAACCCAGACACGCCGCTCGTCCTCAAGCATGTCCAAGACTTCAATGAAATCGTCGTACTCAAAGTTGCGGTACGACCAGGAATTAACGATGATTTCGTAGGCCTCATCGATGTCAAGTTGGTTGATGATGACCAAACCAATCATGAATTGGGCGACGACGTCCAAGCAATTCTCGGGAAAATCGAGTCGGTCCATATCGCCGGTTTGAATGGCCGCTTGGAGGGCGGCCAATTCCAAAAGGTCATCCACGCTTGATGGCAGGAATCTGGCCCGAGGTATGCCGCCGACGTGGTGACCTGCACGTCCAATTCGTTGCAAAGCCGTAGCGATGTCCCCCGGACTTCCAACTTGAAGGACCAGATCCACCGAACCAATGTCAATCCCCATTTCAAGGGATGAGGAAGTCACGACAGCCCGAAGTTGACCGTGCTTCAATTTCTTTTCCACATCAAGCCGAATGTTCTTGTCCATGGAACCGTGGTGACCTGCGACCAGATCACCCAGAAACGGTCGAAGTCGCTGGACAAGGGTTTCAGTCATTTTCCTCGTGTTGGCAAACACCAACGTCGTGTTGTGAGCACTGATAAGATCGGCGATGGCTTCAATGTTGTACTCAAGGATCTTCATCACCGGCAGATCGCTGAATTTTGGATGGGTGATGAGAATGTCAAGATCCAATTCCCTCGATCCCGAAATTTTGGCGATGGATACCTCTGTGGGTTGACCCCGCGCTTCCCTGTCGTCGCTGCTGACCAAATACTCCGCTACTTTCTCGAGAGGCTCCATGGTGGCTGAGATGCCAATCCGCTGAACAGGATTTTGAAGCAAGGAATCCAACATTGAAAGCGTGAGTGACAGATGAACACCACGTTTGGTTGGCACCATCGAGTGCAATTCGTCGATGATCATGTACTCCACCTCGGAAACGATGGGTTGGAACCTTGGTGAGGTGATGGCGATGGCCAAACTTTCAGGAGTGGTGATGAGGATATGCGGCGGCGTTCTCAACATTTTTTGGCGTTCGTTTTGCGGTGTGTCTCCTGTCCTCAAACCAACGCGAATGTCTTGAGCTCTGTCGGGCAGATAGCGCTCTTTTATTTCCTCTAGGGGTCCAATCAAGTTGCGTTGAATGTCGTTGGCCAGTGCCTTGATGGGCGAAATGTAGACAGCATACACTTTCTTGTCCAATTTTTTATCCAAAGCCAAACGAACGAGACGGTCGATCACCGATAAGAAGGCCGTGAGGGTTTTACCCGAACCCGTTGGGGAACAAAGCAACAAGTGCTTCTGATCCATAATCGCTGGAATGGCCAGTTTTTGAGGGCGTGTGAAGTCTGGAAACTTGTCTCGGAACCAGTTGCGCACCGGCGCACAAAGCCGGTCCAGCAACACCTCGGTTTCGAGGGGTTCATCCAAGTAATGAATTTCTGCCATTTTAATGCTCCACTTATGATGCTGGAGCGCAGATATGCCTATTAAAAATTTATGGCTCGAATTCCTGCTTACGCCCACCGTGTTTTTTTGTTTCCCCACCGCTTGACCGCCTCGGTTTCAGGGCGTGGGGACGGGTGGAGCAACGGGCTTACGAGGGCAATAGGCGGTACCGAAACCTCATGCAGTGCATCGGTTGGGCAAGAACCAATGCAAGACAAACACCCGACGCATTGTTCTTCAACAACGACGACGGGCCTTTTTTTGTGGCTTCTTCCTTCCGGATTGGTGGTCAAAGGAAGCAGTGCTTCAAATGGGCAATGATTGATGCACAAGTCACAGCCGGTGCACGCATCTTGCACGATGGCCACCATGGCTTGACCCATGACGAAGGCTCATGATGCTGGGCTATAACCGTGTGTATGCGCAAGAACGACGACTCAACTCGGTCAACTTCATAGGTCGGGTTCTGCAGCAAATAACTGGGAGTCAGCATGTCCGAGAAGGAACAACGGTTGGAACGACTCAACGGTATGCTTCGCCGACGGGGGTTCATTCTCCCGGCTTTTGAAATCCATGGTGGAGCCAAAGGGTTCTATGATTTTGGGCCCGTTGGGGGTCGACTCCGTTCTCGAGTGAATCAAGCTTGGTTGGATCATTGGTTGCGAATGGGCAACATCGTTGAATTGTCGTGCCCAACGGTCACACCGTACGCTGTGTTGGAGGCCAGTGGACACGTCGGGGAATTTTCAGATTTCATGACCGTGTGCAGCACATGCGAAGAAGCCAGTCGAGCTGATGTGCTTTTGGAGGCTCACCACCCCAACCCGGACGCTCTCAAAATGGAAGAACTTCAGAACCTGCTGGATGTATCCAAACCTGAATGTCCAGCCTGCGGTGCGATGGAATGGTCCCCCGTTGAGGCACAAAACCTCATGTTCAACACGACCATTGGAGCAGGTTCCTCTGGTCGGCAAGGCTTCCTCCGTCCCGAAACAGCCCAAGGCATGTTCACATCGTTCAACGCCCTGTTTCGCCATTTTAGGGAAAGGTTGCCCTTTGGTGCCGTGCAACTTGGCAAAGGGTATCGCAACGAAATCGCTCCTCGACAAGGAATGATTCGTCTCAGAGAATTCAACATGGCCGAATTGGAATACTTCATCGATCCCGAAAAACAGCCCGATTCCAACCTTGGGGACTTGAGTGACTTGATGCTCACATTGGTTGGTGATGGCCAAGAACCCACCAACATGCGCCTTCAAGACGCCCTTGACACCGGACTCATCCGCCATGCAACTGTGGCTGAGTTCATTGGTCGCACTCACCGTTTCTTGGAGCATGTGGGTATTGATACTGAGAAAATCCGATTCCGACAACACGAACAAGACGAAATGGCCCATTACGCCGTCGATTGCTGGGACGCAGAACTGCACGGCAGTTATGGGTGGGTGGAATGTGTTGGCATTGCCCACCGAGGATGTTACGACCTCGAGGCACATGAGAACGCTACCGGAAAAACGCTACGTGCCAGAAGGGAATTTGACGAGCCGAGAACCACAGTAATCGACGCTTGGACCATCAATGGTGCAACGGCTGGACCCGCATTCAAGGCCATGGCTGGTCAGGTCAAGAAGGCCGTGGAAGACCTCCCCAAAGACACGGTCTTCCCCTGCATGGTTACCGTAGAAGAGGGTGCTACCGTTGAGGTGATGGCCGAACACGTCAAACCCAATCAAAAGACCGTCAAAGAAACCGGTGAATGGTACTTGCCACACGTCATTGAGCCGGCTTTTGGAATTGATAGAATCATCTGGCATGTGCTCGACCATGCCTACAATGAGGACATCAAAAACGATGAACAATACGTGAGGATGGAACTGTCTGAAGAGATCGTCCCAGTGGACATCGCTGTGTTTCCACTCTTTGAGAAGGACGGTATGGGCGAAAGAGCGAGGGCCATTCATCAACGCTTGTGCGCCACACCGGGTTTGGTATCGATGTACGACGCCAGTGGCTCCATCGGCCGTAGGTACGCCCGTGCAGACGAAATTGGCGTTCCACGTTGCGTAACCGTCGACCACCAAACGCTGGAAGACATGACCGTCACCGTCCGATCCCGTGACACAGGTGAACAAATCCGTGTCCCTATTGATGAGTTGTGCTGATTCATCCCCATCAACGAACGGCTTGGACGAACGTGTTCAACATGCCCCACAATATAGATTTCAACCAGATGAGCCCCGATTCGACGTGGCCGTTGAAGGAGAATTGGTGCGATGCTCAATGGCCGAAGTCCACCATGGTTCATTTTCCAGAACCATGGCATGACACACCCCCGACGACCCCTACAAATGGTTGAAGGAACGGCTTCGCAGTTCCCATCGTCGCAATGAGAACCGCTCAAGAGTACTTCATCGTCAATGAACCATGTTGAGCGTTCCCAAACGCCTCCCTCCGTTTGCATTTGGCTGTGTGTTCGAACAATGGCCCACCGTTGCCAACATCACCACCATCAAGAGAACCACTGGCAGATCCGTGGTGAAGGTTGAAGAACCCTCCATTGGGATTGATTGTCATGGCGTTGCCAAGCGATTGGACCGAACGCCATCGACCCTCAAGTGAACAAATGCTGGAAGGCAATGAAGTGCAACGGAGAACCATTCGAAATTGGTTAGACGAATGGGCCAACAACGCTCCCAAAAAGAAGGCCCTGCTCCTTATTGGTCCGCCCGGGGTAGGAAAAACAACCGTTGCAAGAGCAATCGCTGAAGACATGGGTTGGAACGTGATTGAACTGAACGCAAGCGACGCTCGCAACGCAGCTGCCATTCGAAAAGCTGCAACAAGTGGCGCAACGCATCGGTCGTTGTTCCACGACCCGACTGCACCTCCTTCACGGACGCTGATCCTTCTCGACGAGGTCGACCACCTCTCCGGTGGACTGAGAGCCGTCAATCAGGACCGTATCAGCAAGGCGATGACCAACGACGGTGCAACCGACCCGCGGGTTGCCCTTCGCGGCGACTCTGGAGGGAAGGCGGAATTGCTCAGTTTGCTTGAGCAAACCAAGCAGCCTGTTGTTCTGGCTTGCAACGATGAAATGGGTCTCTGGGGCAAAAACTCCTCGTGGCGCAACGCCCGTGACCGATTTTCACGTCATCTGGTGAGGATAAATTTCGTTCGTGCGACCGATGAAGCACTGAGAAGAATCGCTCGACGTGTCCTCCGAGAAGAGAGCATTGAGTTCGAAGACGGCGCCATCGATGCGTTGACAGCCACAAACCACGGTGACCTGAGGGCCCTTGTTCGTGACCTCCAAGTCATGACATCCGACCTCAACGGCGCACGCCTCACAGCCGACATTGTCCAAAGGCAGGCAGAAGCCGGGGCAAGAGACGTCGCCGTGGAAATCTTTCCTGGTCTAGACCGCCTCTATAAAGCAAGCAACAGCATGGATGCCGTCGCCATTACACGAACCATCGACAAGGACCCGTCCGAGTTCCTCAATTGGATTCACTGGAACAACCCTTCCTTGTTTGAGGACGATACAAGCGTTCGAAGAAGCACAAAGGCCCTCACTCAAGCTGATCGAATGATGATGGGACGTTACCTCAACACGGCTCACCGGTCCTCCTACTGGACTCACCACCTCACGGCGTTGGCGGCCTCGGTGGCCAACAGCAACACACCCACGGGAAAATTGTGGCCATCCTATCCACAATTTCTCAGGCGCAGTGGATCCTCTGTTCGGCCAAGCATCGTGAGCAAATTGTCCATGGTGGCTGGCATGAGCAAAGCTGCGGTGCGGGATGAATTCCTGACCCCTCTGCAACTGATGCATCGGGAAGACGGTCCCCTTGGAGACCCCAATGATTTTCAATTTTCCCTCGCCCTTGGTCTTGAAGCCGATGAACATGCTGCCCTGTGCGGATTGGCAAAAAGTCGACGCTCAACCAAGCAGATCATGAAGGCATACGAGGAGCGTCAAACTTTGCATCAGAGGGAGGAGGAAGCTCGCCGACAAAAAGAATCACTGTGGACTCAAACATCTACCACCATGGCAGCACAGGAAGCCGCTCATGCTCCCCACAACGAACCTGCAGAGGGGGATGGTGATGAACCACAACCAGGCCAGACAACCTTGTTCTAATCTTCGTTTTTCGTGAGTTGTTTGATGATTGAATGACCCTGGCGGTCTGCAGAGGATTTGTCTCTGCGACGCCAACTGTTCGGGTGGAGGACGATGATGGCCGTCAACAATTCTAGACGACCAAACCACATCAAAATAGAGGTGAAAATCAGTGAGCCCGGATTCATGCTGGCCCATGTTGAAGTTGGCCCGTATGTTCCAAGGGCAGGGCCTGTGTTGCCCAATCCCGAGGCTGCCACAGAAAAGATGGTTTCAAACGATTCAGAAGGCATCATAAGGGCCAATCCGATGCACGAGGCCACGAATAAAATGACCCATATGAACAACATGCCCACGACCAGGCTGACCTGTTTCTGCTCAACTACTTCCTTGTTCATGCGAATCATGTGGATTTTTTTAGGTTGTGAAATCCGGGCGAGTTCTCGAAACGCCACCTTCAAGCCGATTTGTATTCTCATGAGTTTCAATCCGCCGCTGGTTGAACCCGCACAAGCCCCGACGATCATCAATACCAGAAGAACAATCCGAGCAACCCCCGGCCATTGCCCGTAGTCGGCTGATGCATACCCGGTCGAGGTGCCAATGGCAAGCACGTGGAAGAGGGTATCAAGCAGGGCATGGTCCCAAGCCATGCCTGCAACAACCAGCGAGAGAGCAACAATGGCGACGGCCCCTAAAATATAGACCAAATAAGCTCGGAATTCTTCGTCCTTGAACACCGAACTCCAGTTGCCTGCACCAAACAGCCACATCAAGGTAAAATTCACACCGGCAAGGAACATGAACACAAGAATGATGATTTCAACCACCGCTGAATCAAAGTAAGCAATGCTGGCATCCCTTGTGGAAAAACCACCACTTGGCATGGTGGTGAACGCATGATTTACCGCATCGAAGACGGTCATGTTGCCGACGAATTTCAACAACAGCATTTCAATGAACGTGAGGATGAAGTAAAGGCCCCAGAGCGCCAACGCCGTTTGGCGAAGCTTGGGGCGGAGACGGGACAGGGAAGGGCCAGTCAACTCAGCTCTCGCAAGGGCCATTCCGCCGCCCATGATTCGGGACAAAACGAGCATGCTCAACATCACAACTCCCATGCCACCCAGCCACTGGGTCAAGGAGCGCCACAGAAGAAGCCCTTTCGCTTGGGCGTTGATGCAGTCCACCGTGACTCCAGCCACGCAATTTGGGCTGGTTTCTTGTGCAATGACGGTGGCTCCAGTGGTGGTAAATCCGGACATGGATTCGAACCATGCGTTGACAAACCCATCCCCAAAGTTTGAAAATTCGGTTCCAGTAAAGGGCCCATGAAACATGCCACCGGTCCAATACGGCAAGGCTCCGATGAACACCACGATGGGCCAAATTAAACCAACACCTACGAACGCTTCGTGATCCCGCAATCGATCTGCGGAGTCTGTCCGTGTGAGTACCGTCAGCATCAACACCCCCAAACCGCCACTAAGGACGGTTGCCGGTCCGAAAGCTTGGATGGCCGTCGTGGCGTCATCCAAAAAGAACGTGAGCGCTAATAGCAACAACAGCGGCATGGTTAGCGCCAGAAGTGTCCATCCCCAAATGAGGTAAAGGACGTCCCATCTCATGATGCCACCTTGAACAGTTTCTTTGCCTCTTTTATTCGTTCAAGAGGGCAAAACAGAACGATTTGGTCGCCTTCGTTCACCAAGCGATCTGGTTTAGGTTCAAGAGTGGACCACTTGCCGTCCAAACCCATGCGCTTGATGAAGGCAAGGCTGAACGACGAGGAAATCTCAACATCACCCAATTTTTGGCCTGCAAGGTGGACTTTCTCGGTAATTTCAAAGGTTAACCCAACAATGTTTGGAATCTCAGCTAAAATCGAGAATTGACCTGACATGCTTTGATGAACGTGGGTCAAAATGTTGTCAATGGCCACGCGTTGACGGTCCACTGCAAATGAAATGCCCATTCTCTGCGTGACCTTCACCAAGTCCGCATCCGTCAACATGAGGCCAGTGTGAGGCACGCCCAAGTCACTGGCTTGGAGGACAGCAGCAATGTTGGCATGGTCGTTTTCAAGGGCGCTCACAGCGACATCGAATTCTTCAATTCCAATCTCAGACAACAGAGAACGGTCCAGGTGATCGCCGTGGATGACGTCGAGCTTTGGGTGAGCACCTGTCACGGAACCAGCCAGTTCATTGGCCAATTGCAGGTCCCGTTCAATGACCGAGACTGCAGCGCCATCACCCAGCCATTCTTCGGCCATCTTGCGACCAATGTTGCTCGCCCCAAACACCACCACCTTTGGATTGGCTGGAAATTGTTTGATCTCATGACCCAACGAAATGAGAGCGGGGTTAAAATTCTCAAGACCAATGATGGCCACAGCGACCTTATCACCCACGTTGAGAACAGATTCATCGGTTGGTATGTAGGTCCTTCCTGTGTTGGGATTCACACCGACGATGTTGGGAAAACCGTGGATGAAATCGCGCCGAACTTCCCCGAGCGAACGTCCTACCGAATGGGCTGCAGATGGTCCAATACTCACTTCCACGATGTATGCATCGTGATCAAAGGACACGACTTCAGCAATGCCCGATGAACGTAATCCTGCGTTCAGACGTTGAATGGCCCCTCGGAGCGGATTCACCACATGGTCAATTTTCGCCCAAGCCGTGAGGTGGCCTTGACGGTACTCGTCAATGTAGTTGGACGAGCGCAAACGACACACCGTCACGAGGGGTTTCTTGGGTTCCGCTCCTTCGTTGGCGTGCTCGGCAATGGCGCAGGCAATCATGTTCGTCTCGTCAGAAGGCGTTGCAGCAATGAAGACCTTGGCACTCTTCACGCCCGCCTTGATCAAGGTTTCACGGTCGGTTAAATTACCGTAAATGACCAAAGCATCCAGGGCTTGTGCTCGTGAGACGGCTCTTGGGTCGTTGTCTACAATCACAATGTCGTACTGTTCGTTGGCCAATGCCTGAGCCAACGCATACCCGACTCGACCGGCACCGCCAATGATCACGCGCATGTTCGCCACCTCAGCCCAGAGATTCTGGATAGATTTTCACTTGATATGAACCACCGGAGAGGTCAATGTCCCCCAAGGTTGAGTAACTGCGTTCCCTGTCCATGTTGCCGCCCGCTGAAGGATGGACCGTTCGAACTGGATGGTAGTAATCGTACACGTTGTCGTTGTTCGATGTTGTGGTTTCGACCCAGTCGATGTAAGCGGTCGGTGTGGAAAGCAACCACTTGTTGTTCACCACGTCGACTTGAGGTTCAACAAAACATGAGGAGAGGGCAATGTTTCGCTCCTCGCACCAATCGTTGCTCAAAGGGAGTTGAATGTAACCCCAAGCGTGCGCTTCCCATCCGTCGTCAGAAAAGTATGGATCGCCCAAAATACCAAACGCATACCAACCTGGAACACCACGGGTTCGGAGCAGACTGAAGAAGGCGTTTGTTTGGTCGTCACAATCGCCCAGGCCTCCAGCTATGCATTCAGGACCTGAGCGAGATGTTACGGGCGCTTCACGGTCGTACACGACGTTGGCGTGAAGGAAATCAAAAGAAGCACGGGCGAATCCATAAGCGTTTTCAGATTCACCTTCGGGTAAACTTGAGGCAATCGTTTCTGCGGTGCTTACGGTGACTGCATCCTGACCGTTGATGGCCCAATATGGGCTGAAACTGGTGCCCCTGTTGTACCAAAGTTCGTCGCCGAATTGGGCAGCTCGCAAGCCATTTCCACGGTCGTTGAGGTCTTCAAACGTGCCCGAATTGTCCATGTTGATGCCGGTGGATTTTCCATCAATTCGCGCATCGACCCTGTTGCTGTCCCACCACGAATAAGAGACGGATTGAACTTGGATGTTGAAGGAATACGCAACGGATTCGCCAGCATCAAGATTCACCTTGACCTTGACACAGGCCGCAATGGGACAATCGTTGTCACCGTTGCCAACACCAGGCCACCAAACTTCGTGGCCATCAGAGGTGGTGATTCGGTCGTTGTGTTCTCTTGATGGAAGGCCGTCAAGAGGAATGTTGATGCTTTGGCCGTCAACAACAAGAGAAATTTGCAGTGTTTGTTGCAGAGTGGTGGGTTCAATCGCATCGGTATCGTCCGTGTAAGAAAAGGTGGTGACGCCGGGCAGATTGGACTGGAGTGTGGGTGGAATCATGATGTTCTCCACAAGATAGCCTGCAACACCGGTGTTGTCAACCGAGGCCGATTTCGAAAGGGTGTAGGAAGCTTCAACGGGATAGATGTGGTATTGGGCGGTAGCGGATTGGAGGATCTCATCGAAACTACCGAATTCGCCAAGGAGATGCTCTTGGGCCTGTGGAGACAGCAAAATGAAAGCGGTGAGTCCGAGCATGGCAAAGCTGCGGAAGCGATTCTTACGGCGGCGCATGATGTTTGTCTTTCGCCCGGTATGGGTTTGGACGACGCCTCGCTGAGAGGGCTTGGAGGCCATTTTGTGTGTTTTGCTCTTGCTCCCTTTGCTGAATTGCTGTTCCAAGCGGTAACTCTTCCTGTCACCCTTTGGGAGTACACGACCGCAGGAATAGCAAATCGTGTCGGAAGGCAGCGTGGTGCTGCGGCAATAAGGGCAAGCACCCATGCTGATAGGCTTGGCCGACGCCGTATAACCATTGCTCTGAACGAATCGGTCGGAAGGGATAAATCGGATGCGGACGTGAAAACCAACCTATTTGAGCCACTGGTAGCAAGTAAGAGGTTATTCACTTTCGTGAACCCGAGCAATGCTGGCTCCCGCCTCGACTTGACGGCCGCTGTGTTCGCGTTCCCGAGCCTCTTCAGCCCAAATACGACGCAGACGGCGACGACCTTCTTTCGGGACGGACTCCCAAATCCAAGCATCAGCGGACGGGTTGCTCAACAGGATAAACGGGAGAATAAAGACCCAGCCAAGTGGCTGGAACACGACGAAGTAGACAGCTACGAGCAAGGCTGCACGCCAAAACGTCGATCGCAAAACAGCGCCCCATCGTTTGTCATGCAGCATCATGAAACCGTGACGAGCGGTGATGATGGCATCGGCACGAGGAACCACCAAAGCAAACATGATGGCGTTGCTCAACGAAAACAGGGTGACGCCGCCTGCAATTTCGAACGTCCGATAGATGACAACCATGGCCACCATGCCACCGATGGCCAGCCCCAAGGCCCAACCGCTTGCAGGTTGGGAACCCCCTCTTCGAACACGTTTCCTTCGCAACAGCAGATGGCTTCCAACCGAAGCGACCAATGTGATCAAAATTAACGAGATGATGTTCAAACCTGCGTACACTTCATCGTCTGAAGCCGTCTTGAAGTACGGGACAAAAAGACCGTTATCAGCGGACATCGCATAGAATCCACCGAGAAGAATGCCCCAAAAAACCTGATTCCATGCCGTCGGGAGGTCGTAAAAACCGGCGTACTTGGTCATGACACCACGCCAACCGAGCGTCATGCCTACCAACGCAAAGAAACTCGAGAGCTGAAACAGCACGAGTTCCGATACCATGGTTCTCGGTCGGACCCCCCCCTCATGAAACCCTTGGCTTCAACATGACGAGGGGTGGGATTCAAACACCCCAGCCACCACGTCGGGCTATGTCACGGTTGCTGTTGTTCGGTGGAAAGGGCGGTGTTGGAAAGACCACCACCTCTTCGGCTACAGCGGTCTGGCTGGCCGACAGTGGACTCCGTGTGTTGTTGGTCTCAAGTGACCCGGCCCACTCAACTTCCGACTCCTTGGATGCAACCCTCGGTTCAGTTCCAACACCGGTGGAAGGCGTTCCGGGCCTGTTTGGCTTGGAAATGGATCCTGAAGCCAAACTTTCCAACCTGCTGCCAAAAGTGGGCGATGCCATGAACAACATGAGTGGCGGAAAAGGTGGATTTGGCGGCATGGGCGGTTTGGGCATGATGCTCGATTCGAACGCAAAGCAAGAATTTGAGGACATGAAATCCGATGTTAAAACCGCCGATATGATCCTTCCTGGCCTGGACGAGGCGTTGGCGTTTGATGAACTGCTAAAGCACATGGAAAATCCAACCTGGGATGTTGTCGTGTTTGACACGGCCCCCACCGGACACACTCTGAGGTTCCTTTCTTTGCCCGAATTGATCGAAGCGTGGTCGGGAAGGCTGCTCCGATTGATGCGAGTGAGCGGTGGCATCCGTTCAATGCTGTTCGGCCGAAAAGAAAGCGATGCGATGAAGGAGGAACTTGAGCGATTTCGTCGGCGGGTCCTTCACGTTCGCCGCGTCCTCAGTGACGAAGCAACCACCTCGTTCACACTGGTGACCATTCCCGAACGAATGGGCATCAACGAAACCCTTCGCGCCCATGAATCGCTGGTTGAGTACGGATTGCCGATTGGAGGATGCCTTGTAAATCGGTTGACGCCGGTCTTTGAGCACCCCTTCCTGTCCAATCGGCGCCAGCAAGAAATGGAACGAATCGCTGAATTGGAAGAATCGTTGGACGGCGTCAATGTTGCTTCGCTTGAACTTGCAGAACAGGAAATTGTAGGTGTGGCAGCGCTTCGAGAAACTGGAAGAATCCTTTACGGCGAACCCACACCACTCCCAGATACCATCGGGCCCCATGAAATCGGCAAGGTGCTCTTCCACGACCTCCACAGAGGCATGGTGGCCGATGTTGAAGACGACGTTGAAAAGGTCCAACTCCACTTCCCCGGTTTGCAACGAGAGGACCTTTCTCTTCGAAGCGAAGAAGGCGTTCTGTTTGTGGGCGTCAATGGCCGTGAACAAGCCGTTCCCACCCAAACCCATGTCAAATCCAGTCAAGTCAAAGCTTCACTCGACAACGACGTTCTGACGCTCACCATTCCCCGCAGCACCAAAGATTGAACCAGCCATGAATTGAAATGGTGGCGGCCACAGGCCTCATCATGGCGCTCGAAGGCCTCTCCCGCGGCATTTTTCGTTCCCTGGGCTTGCTCAAAAGCAAGAGCAAACTCGATGAAGAAGAACTTCGAGAGATGACCCGAAGCCTCCGCAGAGCACTGCAAGAAGCGGATTTTAACATCCGTCAAACGAAGGAAATTGTGGACAGGATGGAATCGCGTCTCAAAGAGGACGAACGACGGCCGGGATTAACCGTACAAACACAAGCGATGAACATCCTCTACACCGAATTGGTTCGCATTCTCGGCCCAGCGGCTGAGTTCCAACCTCGAGGCGCCACCCTTCTCTTGGTGGGACTGTACGGGCAGGGAAAAACGACCACAACCGCCAAATTGGCGGAGTGGTACAGGCGAAAACACAGCCTTCGCGTGGCGGTGATTGAAGCCGACGTCCATCGTCCTGGCGCCTACGCACAACTCTCTCAACTCCTTGAGGACACGACCGTTCAGGTCTACGGTGAACCGGACGAAAAAGACGCCGTGACCATCGTTCGAAACGGACTCAAGGCTTGTGCCTCAGCGGATCTGGTCATCATCGACACGGCCGGGCGACACCAATTGGACGATGAACTTGTGAAGGAACTGGAACACATCGCTGCCCTCACCAGAGCCACCGACCGCTGGCTCGTCATCGA
>QXXW01000080.1:14855-32362 GCA_009887255.1 Candidatus Poseidoniales archaeon
CGGCGTCACAGGCATTGTCATCACGAAACTGGACGGTACCGCCAGGGGAGGAGGAGCCCTTTCAGCTGTCGCTGCCACAGGAGCCCCCATCGTTCACATTGGTGTGGGAGAGCGCGTGCAGGATTTGGAAAAGTTTGAATCCGACAGGTTCATTTCGCGCTTGCTTGGAATGGGTGACATTCAGGGTCTTATTGACCTCGCACCTGAAGACCTCGACCAGGAAGAAGCCATGCGTCTGACCCAGAGGTTGATGAGCGGGAGGTTCACACTCAACGACATGTACAAGCAAATGGAAATGATGTCCAAAGTGGGCACCATTGACAAACTCATATCGTTCCTTCCTGGGAGCATGTTGGGTGGCATGGGTGCCATGTCAAAGTCGCAAAAGGAAGCCATGCAGGCCAACCTTGACCGCTACCGAACCATCATGGATTCGATGACCGGCTGGGAAAAGAATGAACCTGCAAAAATCAAGGTTGATCGAATACGACGCATCGCTCGTGGGTCTGGCGTTCGAGAAAAAGATGTTCGAGAACTCATCGGTCAATGGAACCGCTCCCGCAAGATGATGAAGGGCATGGGCGGCAACCGCAAGCTCAACAAGCAAATGCGGAAGATGATGAAAGACGGCGACATGGATGTTGACCCTTCATCCTTCGGCATGTGAATGGCCGAGGAATGATGATGTTCCATAGGTGATTGCCGAAGTTCCTAAACGACCAATAAACGACACATCTATTTCAGTACCAGTGCGTAGCCACTTCCTCATCATCAAGCCATGTACACTCGGACAAGTCTCCCAAAGGCTCAACTCGGGGATGCCTCCTGGTGTTGGTGGTACCTCGCGGTCAGGTCCGATTCTTCCAAAACTCAAGCAGAACATGCGCATGATTTGGTTCCTTTTTGGCAGCCGTAAGAAGAACAACGTCATCGTGCTTCAACATCTCCCACCCGACGTTCTCCACGGATGACAATTCCAGCATGTACGCCGTTCGAAATTCGTCCCACGCCATACCGTCGTGGTACGCCCTTCTCAATTCGGTGCTGGGTGTGAGCCATTTGGCCCAACCATCAAGTTCTGCGGAATCCTTTCCTATGCCTCGGGGCCACAAACGGTCCACTAAGACCCGAAAACCACCGCTTGGGGGTTGGTAAATTCGCTGCACCTTCACGGCTGTTGGACAACGATTTGTGTTATAACTCAATGGATGCTTATCGTCAAGAGCCAACATCTCGTCAACATGCAAGCAATTTGATGTCAAGAAGGGGGTTGAAGTGATCTAGCCCACGATGACATGGGATTGAATCCGAGGGAATGATTTTTATGCGTTTCATGCCAAAATAAAACCATGTCAAGCAAACCAACGATGGTGCTGCTCTCCATCGGCCTCTTGCTTGTGGTCAGCACCTCTCCGTTTGCAACGGCCAACACTTCGGAAGAATCCACGCCTGAATTGATGACCAGAATCATGATGATGCCTCCGGAGGCTGAAGTAACGGGCATGCACATCGATGCCAACGGCAACTTCTTTGTCAACGCCATGCACCCGGATGAAGACCGGTACAGGGCCACGATTGGCGTCATCAATGGCGTCGACTGGAACCAGCTCCCACCAACCGTCCCGGAACTTCCCTCGACCAGTACAGAAGACGACATATGGCATGGGATTCGAACATCGTACGGAACGTATCAGGTGATTTTACAGAGCGGAGATGAACTGTCAGAAGGAGGTCTTGCAGGAGGCATTTACGCTGCTGAGGATGGCTCGCAACTTCTTTTGAGCAAGAAACCAGACTACAACGCCTTTGTTCCCCTGAACGATGAAGGCAACCGAGGCTACCTCTACACCGCATGGGAAGATCGGCCGGCCGGTCTGAGCCAGTTGGAATTGGAACGAAACGACACGTCCTCTGAGTGGAGGGTGATGGGTGGAAAGATGTTGGACCTCAGCAGCATCAACGGAGGCTGGGTGTTTTGTTTTGGCAGCATGAGTCCTTGGGGCTCTCCGCTGCTTTCCGAGGAATTGTACTTTGACAACACCATGGCATGGAACGATGAGAGTTTTCGATACCACGCCGACCAAACCAAGTTGGAGCGTTATCTTGGCCACTACCCCAACCCCTACGATTACGGCTACATCGTTGAAATCGAGAACGCCACAACCTCGGAACCCGACCTTACGAAACACCTCGCTATGGGTCGGTTTTCCCATGAAAATGCAGCAGTGATGCCAGATGAACGGACCGTTTATTTGACCGACGACGGCTACGAAACGGTCCTGTTCAAGTTCGTCGCTGACACGGCAGGTGAACTCTCCGCTGGAACCTTGTTCGCAGCGCAAGTTGACCAAGACAGCACCAGGGATTCGAGCACAACTGGGTTTGATGTCGAATGGATGGAAATGGCCTCATCCTCCAATGTTGAAATTCAATCGTGGATTGACCAGTACGACAGCATCACAACCGACGATTTCATTGCAGGGCAGAACAGTTACATCACCGACCAGGAAATCAACGATTGGGCTGAAGGGCGTTTGAACGAAGACCTGAACGGAGACGGTGCGATCGGTTCTGCCAACGATGACCGTGTGGCCTTCCTTGAATCACGAAAAGCAGCAGCTGCTCTCGGCGCCAGTGATGAATGGAACAAAATGGAGGGTGTCGCCTTCAATCCGAATGTCCCCGAACACCTCTATCTTGCCATGTCAAGGATTGAATCCGCCATGAGCGACGGGCAAGGTGATATCGACGTCAGCGAGAACTCCTGCGGGATCGTCTATCGAATGACCATGAGTGAACAGTGGAATGTCAATCGAATCGTTCCTGTGATCTCAGGAGGCCCGTACAATCCCTCGGCTCAATACGCATGCGATGTGAACAACTTGGCCGGACCAGACAATCTCCTCGTTCTTGATGACGGACGGGTTCTCATTGGCGAGGACACCAACAAGCACGAAAGCAACATGGTATGGCTTTGGGGAGAGGTTCCATCCTCTTTGCAAGGGAGGGAAAACATCACGTTGAACCCCGGTGTTGTGCTCAGCACGCCCGGAAACAACGAGAGAATTTGGACCTACACTTACGATGCGGAAGTGAACGACCTTCACCACGATTCAACCTACACGGCATTCATCTCCGTCAAGGAAGTCGGTGATGATGAACTCCAGGCGTTTGGTTTGTGGACGGGCATTGACAGAAGCGGGGAGCGACACAACCAAACGTTTTCGTTGGACACCGGTTGTTACGTGATCAACGCCTCACTTTACGAGGCCGATGACCTCAACACCGATGCAGGGAACGCCACGCTACTGTCATCTGCCATCTCCGAGGTTGTGATTGGTCACGGCAGGTGCATCAACGGTGTGTACACCGATGCGGTTGCAGGTCAGCATAACGATACCGATGAAGGGCAACCTGAGGATGCAGTTGAACCATCGAGCGAAGCACTTCCTGGGTTCACAGCGTTCATCACCATCACCGCTGTTTTTGTAGCAACCTGCGTGCCCTCAAACCGCAAACTGGTTTGAGGTGCGTATGGATGTTGTGGGCCCATGGCGTTGAGTAGATAAGAACGCAGAAACAAAAAACGATTCAAAGAACTTTTATGCGTGATTAAAACCTATTCAATCGTAACATAATGGGGTCTTTTTATGCATTCATGGTCAGTCTCCTCCCGGTATTGAACATGGCATGGTCTTCTCACCCAACATCGGTTGGGTTGTGTGCGAGTCTACGGACTGAGTTGAAACGGATGGTTTCGTCGTGCGACCGACATCTCAACGGCCATCGATATGAATTAAATGGGGCGACAGCCGGATTCATTGCCCAACAAGTTGGTAATCATCGGAGAGCGGTGTTGCACCGGTTTCCATCAGAACGATTTGGCCGTCTTTGAATCGCATGAAGGACATGACGGCTTCGGAGTCGGAATCGTTGGCGAAATGAACAATGGAATGGGCAACGCCCACTTCGTCGTTTTCGAACAAGATGCGATTGTGTTCTGATCGAGGTGTGCTACCGCCACTTACGAAGCCAAGAATATCCGATTTGCTCATGGTGATGCCGCCGACATGGGGATTGAACACACATTCGTCGTGAATGATGTTGGCCAGTGCTTCGACGTCTGCGTTTTCCCAAGCGGTGTTGTATGCGGCAATGATTGACATGTTATTTCGCATCAATTCAAGAAATTTAAATCCATCGTTGCGGATGTTGTGATTTTTTTCTGAAACACTCGTTGGTGTTCAGAGGGAACATTTGCTGTCCCGAAAAGAAATTTCGACGAAGCCAAATGATTCACGGTAAATCAAAGGCGACTGCGAAGGAGGACCAGGGCCATCAATGACATGTTGACACCTAAAATCAACTCCGGCAGCAAGGAGAGGTTGCTCGTTCCAGCGAGCCCCAAGATCACCAACGATTGGAGACCGAATCCCAAAGCGGAGGAGACGGTGAGTTCAAACACCAACGTTGGAGATCCCTTCCCCGAAAGCCGCTCTACAAATTGATCTTGCCAACTGAAAAACAGAACATAGATCGTGTGCAGGAAGTTGACATGGGATTGTTTTTCCCACGGGTTGGCGACCGGCCGAACCCGTTCATCCACACGGCTGGTAGCGTCACCGGAACCCAGAGAGCGCATGAGAATGGAATAGTGGTTGAACAAGGAATATTGGAACAACGTGGCAAGAATCAAAGCACAGGTGAGCAGCGGCGACCAATGGAAAACACGTCCAAATGCCAGCATAACAGCCACCATCCCAATGGTGTCTGCCACGGTATCCCAGTACCGCCCAACGTGCGAAGGCCGGTTTCGTATCCGAGCGAGTTCCCCATCAACGGCATCAATAACCCCTTTGACGACCAGGAGTGCACAGGCCAAAACGGCTTCATCCTCGAGGATTAACCACGCACAAAACAAAGTGAGCAGCAAATGGAGGTTCGTGACTTGCATCACGGGAACGGGCTTGTCTTTGAGGAAACGGGCCACAACCCGAGCGATGGGTCGACCCCATTCGGACAAATCCACGACGTCCTTGTTTCCGTATTTTTTGTATGCCACAAGGACGCCCAACGCTGGCTCAAGCAACTCATAGATAGCCTTCTCCTATGCAAGAGGGTTCAATCCCTCGTTCTCATGTACCCTTTTCGCAGCGGAGACATGGATATGGGGTTCGGTTGAAGCTTCATCTTCGGGATGATGTGCAGCAAAACCACAGAGGAGAACGCCTTACGAATGACTCACCATCAAGTCATCAACAACGCAACAAAAGGGCACGCATATGAAATACGGGTGAATGAACCAACAATCGATACTCATGCGCTTGGAATGGACTGTTTACGCCTTCACATCCGGTCTGTTCTTTGCGATTGGAGTTCTCATGTACATCTTTGAGGCCGGACCGGAGGTTGCGGCGGCAGTCTTTGCCATTTTAACCGTGCTTTACGGCTGGGTCGCATGGGTGATGGTCAAGCGCGCAGCGGTCTTGGAATTGCATGCTTACCAGGCTTGCGCTTCCTGCAGCACCCCCACACCCATTCAAGGGGCACACTGCATGAACTGCGGCACACAAAATGCCAATTTTGTCCCAACCCAACCGTAAACACACGGCCTTCAGTAGGACTTCGCCAATAGAATACGACGGTTCGTGGGTGCCCCGGTCATGTGACAGGGGCGTTGTTCATCGTAAGGATCCGTGGCGTCGCCAAGGAATGAAAAACCTGTGATTCGCTCAATGGCTTCAGCGTCGGCATCAGAACCGTCAAACGCCAATTCATAGATATGGCCGTCATTGACATCACCCTCAAGGCGCCACTTTCCATTGTCCTTTACCATGGGCGGAAGCGGTTGGACCACATCGCCCATATGAGCGGTTGAGCGACGACGCAATTCATCGCTGATTTCATCGAGCACACGGTAGCACTCGTCCACGATGTTGTCCATGGCCAACGGTTCTTTGCCCCCCGTTCGACGGGCTGCAAACGCCGTTCCTTGGGAGATGTCTCGAGGCCCGATGTCCAAGCGAAGAGGAACGCCTTTGATCTCCCAATCGTAGTATTTTTGCCCGGGATGCAAGTCACGGTCATCCACCTTCACTCGGAGGCCACGAGAACGAAGCGTTGCAGCCACATCATGAGCGACTGCAACGGTGTCCACCTCAGCATTTTTCCGAATCATGGGACAGATGACAACTTGGAACGGAGCGATTTTAGGCGGCATGATCAGACCGTTTTCATCACCGTGCATGCCAACAATGGCACCCAGTAACCGCTCCGACATACCGTAGGTTGTTTGGTGACAATATGTTTGCTTCGCGTTCAAATCTTCGTACTTGACATCAAACGCTTTTGCCCATTGGTCCCGATAATGATGACAAGAGGCCACCTGAAGCGTTCGGCCGTTTGGCATGACAGCATCGATGCCGATCGTGTACCAAGCACCGGGGAACGTGTCCCATAGGGGCCTTTTCGCTTTGATAATGGGCAAACAAAGGTCCGACATGATTCGGTCAACAATGTCCAAATCTTCTTCGATTTGGCGAGATGCATCGCCTTCATTCGCATGGGCGGTGTGAGCCTCAAAGAAATGAATTTCCCGAACACGAATGAACGAACGGGTTTGCTTGGTTTCGTATCGGAAAGTGTTGACCATTTGATAGATTTTCAAAGGGAGGTCTTTGTGAGATCGAATCCAAAGAGGAAACATGGTGTACATGGCCGTTTCAGACGTCGGTCGAAGGAACATAGGGATGTCCAGTTCGTTGTCTCCAGCGTGCTTAACCCAATACACTTCTTTCTTGAAGCCGCCATCCTCCTCTTCGTCTCGGAGGTCATCGGGTTCAACACCCTCTTCCCTTGCTCGCTTGAGTCGAGCCACCAAAGCGTTTTCCTTCTCGAGCAGATTCTCGGGAATCAACAACGGGAAGTTGACTTCCTCGTGCTCTGTTCGTTCCATTTCCGCATGGGTGAGAGCGTCGATGAGCTTCATCGTCTTCCAGCCGTATGGCCGCCAGACATCCATCCCCTTGATGGGGTACCGTTTGTCAACCAGTTCAGCAGCTTCCACCATGAAGGGGTACCATTCGTTGAAGTTCTCCGACTTGGAGGGAATGCCTCGCTTCGCTTTTCCATGGCCCATGGTGGGGCGTGGCCGTGACACACATCAAGATGACGCTTTTTAGGCCCCAGCCTTGAGGCGGTTGTTGGCCATTCCAAGCGCAACCAAAGCAGCACCGCACCACACCACCTCGAGGACGAGAAAGGCCCATTCCGAGATGAGGAGGGCCCTCACCGCCAACAATCCTGAACCCACCGCCATCAACACCAGGTACGTTGTTTGTTTGCTGTGCAACTTGCCTCGAGTTTCAAGAACAAACGCCGTCAAAATGGAGATCATACCAAGGTAAGCCAACCCTTCGCTGGGCACGTCCAGCATCCTCTCACTTCCTGCGAGTAAACATGACCGTGCCGATGCAAGAGCCGATGATGGCCACCAAATCGGGAACGCCGTATTGACCATCCAGGATGCTTTGGCTCCATCCCAAACCGGAGGAGAGTTGATGCACAGAAATCCAATTGATCCGGGTGTATCCATCTGAAGGACACAAGTCCGAAGGGTCGCACATACCGCCCAAGAGAAGGCCGAAAAGACCGAACAGGTTGGCCACGCTGATGAGCAAACCTGAGGCAAAAATCAATTTTATGGGTGATTTCGTTGAACGAACGACGGTCGGGGCAGGAGGCATGTCCTCGATTGGAACAAGGGGCATCACAGGCTCTTCGATGGCGAGGGCCTCAGGTGCGATGACCTCGACCATCATGTTGGTTGGAGGGGCAATTTCGGTAATCCCGTCGTCACCAGCGCCGGAAGGGGAGAGGTCACGACGTTTTACAGGTTGAACAGGGGCGATTTTGATGCCGTAAAGACGGTCCGCTAAACTCACCAAGGCTGGGTCATCCGCAATTTCCGAAGGGTCCAATTCTCCATCGAGGAGTTGTTGCAGACGCTCGGAAACGGATGTCATGGCCTCACCGTGTGGTTGGTGGTGAAGGCTTCCCTTCAAGAAGGCTCCTTCCACATGAATTCAGGAAATGTTCTCATTCCTGTTCGTCTGCATATTTGTTGTACAATGCCTCGTTCACCAGCGGTGCAGTGCAATGAGGACAGCGGTCTGACGAGGTCAAGAGTCCCGGCCGAATGGCAAGCACCGCCAGGCATGAGGGGCAAGCAGCAAACATCTCACCTTCAGCCAAATTGAACAACTCGCTTGGAACAGTGTGACGATAACCCGCTCGATACACAGGGTGCCAGTGAAAGACAGCACGCCTGAACGAACCAAAGGCGGCCCAGCCCATCAGGAATGCAAAGATGAAACCGGTTGCGTATCCGTTGGCGACCCCTTGAGCAAGGTTCAACAGCGCCAAGAAACCAAACATCAATCCAGCGATGGAAAGCAAACTTACAGCAGGCCAATATGCCCAAGCCCGTCGTTGCCGGTAACCCAAATAGGTTGAAAGGACCATGAACACCATCCCCGCCATGAAGACTTGAGTGGGCGTCGAAGACCAGATACCCAACGCCACCAAGGCGCTGGCCATCAAGTACAGAACGATGGCTCCATCGACGAGGACAATGAAACTCGTGCCACGATGGACATGGGCAATCGGATCACCGCCCATCCCTCGTCCGGGCGCTGAACCGGCCATGACCAGTTCTTCTGCACGGTCGTTGGCCATGTTTCGGGTTCGTGATGCCCCTCTTCAAGGGTTTGGAAGACCCCGTGGTAAAACGAAGGAGTCATGACGGTGTGGTGCTTCGCCGAATCATGGTCACCCGTGATACCGATGTGATCCCAACCGGCGATTCGCTTCATGGCCGCCATGTTCTGCTGGGAATCACGGGAGGAATTGCTGCGGTTGAATCCGTGAAACTCGCCAGAGAACTTCGCCGTCACGGTGCTGAACTGACGGTTGTCATGACGCCATCTGCACAACGAATCATCACGCCCTTGGCGGTGCGCTGGGCCTCTCAAGCGGAGGTCATCACGGACTGGGACGGCGACCTTGGCGTGTTGAACTCGGTTGACGCTGTTTTGGTGGCACCTGCAACCCGAGACGTCATGGCCAGCCACATTCATGGATTGCAACACGGGCCGTTGATGATGGCGTTGTCCGTGGCCCGTTCCAGAACCGTGCCTGTCCTCATGATTCCCAGCATGCATCAGGATTTGGCTACAGACCCAGTCACGGATGAAATTGTGGAGCAACTTCGACAACAAAGCATCGAAGTGTTGTGGGGCCCTGAAGAAGAGGGGAAGAGGAAAACACCCTCCCCAACGATCGTCGTCGCCCATCTCTCCCACCATCTCAACAAAAGATTGCCAAAAAGAAGACAGGTCGTCGTTACGCTCGGAGCGACACGCTCCCCCATCGACGATGTTCGTTTTGTCCAAAACACCAGCACAGGAGCGACAGGTTGGGCGATAGCCGACCACCTCCATCGTCACGGTCACAACGTGACCTGCGTGGCGGGACTGACGACGGCTGTGGAACCAGAATGGTTGCCATTGGTCCTTCGGACGCCTACCCCCGAAGCCATGCTCGCAGAATGTTTGGCCCTTGCCAACGATCCAATTGATGCCTGGATTCACGCAGCAGCGGTTCTCGATTACGTGGTTGGACAGCCCGCAGAAGGCAAACTTGCCAGCCAACAAGGCCCGCTTGCTGTAGAATTGGTTGAGCACGAGAAGCACATTCAAGCACTGGAAAGGGCATGCAAACATGCCGTGCGAATCGGCTTTAAGTTGGAATCGGGCATCAAACAAAACGACCTTATCCACCGAGCTGTCGCCCAAATCGGACAAGCCAACATGACGGCGGTCGTCGCAAATCGATTGGAAGACATCGGCGTAGCTGGAAAACCAAGAGGCTATTTGGTTGACCGGCAAGGAGCCCACTTTGTGTTGGAAGACCAAGCAAGAATGAACGACGCATTGTTGACCCTTGTTCAGCGAGGTCCGGAGGGGTCGAACTGAGACGGTTCGCCATTGTGGGTCATCGTGCGATGTCCAAGGGTGCGCTCCCACTCAATGACCTGTCGGGTGGAGCCGGCCGGGTAGATGTGCTCATCCGAGCGCTCATGGCCGCCCTCTTGACAAGTCACGGGGTTCGGAAAAACACCGAGGTCGTTCTTCACATGATGGGTGGCCCTGGACCACCTCGCCGAATAAAATTCAACGGGGACGAGTTGAGAGGTTTGCACGCTGAGGAGCGTTCTATAGCAGGAACGTTGGCCAAGGTGTTGAGCATCCCTTTGCCTCCAATTGGTCGATGGCAACCCGTTACTGCTGGGATTGAACACAGCGGTGGGGCATTGAAGCACACCCTCAACGAGTGGAAAAACACCAAGGTCATCGCGCTCGACGCCAACGGCCCAAGACTGTGGAAAAATGAAGCGCCTCTCCCCGTTGTGAGCACGGCCAACAAAATGAACATCGGCCTCGTGTTAAGCGATGATCAACCGTTGAGCGGTGAGGAACAAGCGGGTCTTGAGTTGCGTTCGTTGGGTGACACGTGGCTCCAAGGCCACATGGCTGTCGGTGTTGTGCACTTCTTGTTGGACGAAGGGGTTGCCCTCAACCTTGAGTGAGCCAAGCAGGCCAACCGTTGTCCACTTCGCTCAAGCTGACCGCCATGAGGTCCTCGTCAATGGCAAAGGGATGGCTTTGAGGCCAAACCGAGAGACAGGACATGCTGGCTTTGTTGGCTTCGACTGCATCGCAATCACCCTTGAGCACTGGACTGTGATTGACGTGAGCTGCTCCGATGGTGAAGGTCGCCACCTCCTCCTCACCGTCTGGGTCAAACCGAACGGCGTTGCGATACCAGCGAACACCCAATCGGGTTGCAGCCCATGTCCCGTCCCATGTAGGAGGAACGTTGAGGTTGAGCATCAGGTCTCCGTTGGCAAAGGCGTTGAGAAGGGAGGCGTAAGGGTGGTCCAGCCAACGGTCGTCGTTGGCGGGTGCGGGCCATGAGGAGAAGTATGTCGTGTCCATGGCGCCTTCTGGACGGGTCACGTTCGCAGCAACTCTGGGAAGCAACGCCGTCACTTTCTCGACCGCTTCAACAGTGGCTTTGACCGCTTGCTCCATACCTTCAGTATCGAATTGAGTGAACGAAGAAGCGAGGGCAGGAACCCCGTACAATCCGGCCTCACGCGCAGCACCCATGGTGCCGCTGTGGTAGGAATCTTGGGAAAGGTTGGGGCCGAGGTTGATCCCCGAAACGACCAGTTGAGGTTGGACATCACCCAGAAGGTGCTTCAATCCACCATCAAGGGCCACAATCATCGTGTCGCAAGGGCTTCCGTCAAGTTCGAACAAATGCACTGGAGAACCGCTGGGATCAAGATCCCAAGCTTCGGCCAAATCCTGACGCGAGCGCAACGACATGGGTTGCATGAGATTGATTCTCATCCCCGTTGCAGAATGATTGGTGCTGGGAGCCAGAACCGCCAGTGGAAATCCCGATGCGTGAAGGGCTTTCACCAACATGCGAAAACCGGGGGCCTCAATGCCGTCATCGTTGGTGAGCAACAACCATCCTCGTTCTGTCATGTCCCATCCTCAGTTGTGCCTGGGCCAGTGGCTTCATGAGGGTTCGCTTCAATTGCGGAGACACGTTCCGAGGTGATGACGACCATCATGAGACCGAACATGAGCACAGCCCCTCCAATGAAGGTCCAAAACCCGGGAACACCGGCGTCAAAGAACCACCAACCAATAAGGGAGCCAATGACAGGTTCAAGGGTCACGGACACCGAGACAACGAGCGGCGAGATGTAGCGTAGGCACGTGTTGAGGCCGGTATGACCGAGCAATCCAGCGATCAACGCCAACAGGAGAAACCACCCCAAAAACTCCGCCTCCATCCATCCAAGAGCTCCAAACGAGGCGAATTCAGGTTCAATCATCCACGACAAAGGCAAAAGAACAACCGCACCGACAAGGGTCACGGGAAAGGCGTACAGGAAAATTGGCATCCACTCCCTCAGAACCCGTCCGACGACGATGTAACCGACGACAAACACGGCTCCAGAGAACGCCAGAGCGTCACCCCACAACGTGACGGTTTGGTCGCCTTGTGCTGAACCTGCATCAAACAGAGCCAGCGAAGCACCGATGAAGCAAACAGCGGCTCCGACCCATTCCATTCGTGCCGGGGCTCGAACGTTCGTTGCGGTACGAGCCAACACACCCATCCCAAGTACGATGACCAAAGGATGGGCAGTAACAAACAGCAGAGAATGCGTGAGGGTGGTGGCATCAAGACTGGCCACCCAGGTTGCAAAGTGAGCCGCTAAGGCCAACCCGCTCACACCCATCAACTGCAGGCTTCTCTTGGAACGCCAACGGGTTCGAAGGTCTTCAGGCGTTGACCTCCACTGCCAAAGGGCCAAAGGAGCGAGCACCAACGCCGTTAGTTGCAGCCTCCACGATGCACGAAGGACCGGGGGCACCTCGTTCACGTGTTGAAACAGTGCTCCTGCGCTTGAGACACCGCACACCGCAGCCACGAGCAGCAACCACACCCACGGGGGTGTGGAATGGCCTGTTGTCATGGACTCACGCTCAAGCTTCCAAGGACTTGGAGTCGCCACCGATCACGCCGGCTCGCTTGAAGAGGAAGTAAATCACGTACCCGACTGCCACGTTAATGAAGATCAAGCCAGCCATACGGATGCTGTACCACGCCATGGAATCCGGGAAATTCTCAACCCCCATAACGGTCTTGCCCGTGCCGTCGGCATTGAACCATATCGAATCAATGAACGAGAGGATGCTCGATTCGGTGCCAAAGAACGCCTCTCCAGTCAACAAACCTGCGGCCACCATGAAGGTCCCCAGGAGGATGAGAGCGCGTTGTTTTTCGGCCTCTGTTGTCCCTTTTTCTTCCTTGAGTGCATCGATGCGTGGTTGCAATTTCTTGTCTTCCCAGCGGTCGCGAGCCACACCACCGATCAGCATTGGCAGGGTGTGAGGTACGTCGAGGTACATGCCCAATCCGAACGATGTGCCCATTCCGGTAGCCCACTCAATGAACATGCCAAGCAAGAACCCGAGTCCAAGGAGGACAAGGTCACCTTGGCCTTCTGCGAAGATGATGGAGAAGGTGGCGAAAGCGTTGGCTTGAGGTGCGATAAGGTCAATGCGGCCTTCAGCCAGTTGAATGGACAGGAAAATCGCTACACCTGCACCGATGATGGCTCCGGGGACAACACCCATGATGTTGCCCTTGGAGATGTGGTAGGGCCGGTTCCCGATGTACAGGCTGTTCTTGTAATCTCCAATCACCGTTCCCGACATCGAAATCGCAGAGCCGAACACCGTGGTGCCAACCAAACCCAGCAACACAGCGTCCTGCGTGTTCAAGCTGAGCAAGTCCTGGAAGTTGAGGAAAACACCGAGCAACATCAACAGCACGATGAAGGAGGTTCCCGAAACGGGTTCAATACCGGTTTCGCCCATCACTCGAACGGCGATGGCGCCCAACATGAACGTCGTGAGGATGAGAACGGTAGCGAAAACAAAGGCTGCAATGGGGGAGAAACCGCCGATGGTGAAAATCAAAATCATGGCGAAGAAGGTGACGATCATGAAGATGGGGATGTGTTTCAAGGGCCACTCGTACCAACCCTTGCCTTCCATGTATTCCTGGCTACCTTCACCCGAGAAGGCGGAACCAATGTCCGAAAAGATGTTGGCGAAGGTTCGCCACATCTTGGCCAAACCAAACATACCGCCACCGACGATGGCCCCAATGGCAATCGTTCGAATCGTCTTGGAGAACGCAAGCATTTGCAACGCCGCAGAGCCGCCGCTGGCGTATTCTTGCACAGGTACGTTGGCCTGTTGAATGGGGTCGTAAATGGGAAAGTTGGTGTAAACAGCCAAAGGCACGAGGAAGAACCAACCCACGATGGTTCCCATGTTGACCAAAAACGCTACTCGAGTTTTCATGAACCATCCAATGGCAAACATGGAGGGCGTGAGGGCCACGCCGATGTAGGTGTAGGCGAAGGGGTTCCACGCCGTGCTTTCCGACCATTGTGTGTAGCCGAGGGAGACACCGTCTTCGGTGCCAGATGGCTGGTGAATTTTTCCGTTGGAGTAGAAGGTCGCCAAACCAATGTCACCCCAGTGAACCGACTCTGCGATGAAATCCAAGAGGGCCACCTTGCGATCGTTCATCCAAATCAGTGGGTATTCAACGAGGAACAACCCAATCATGGTCAATCCCGTCCACACCCCGATGGTCTTGAGGGAATCTCGAGCGTGTTCTACAGCGCCAGTGCTGACATCTGAGGAGATGTCCAGCATCTTCAGCGTGGCCTCGAAACCGGGCAATGGCAGCGGGTCTTCAACGAGCCATACACGTCGGAAGATGATGAAATACATCACACCAAGGAAACCGGCAAACATGGAGGCGACAATGCCGATGAACGCCAAGGTGAAGGTGTCCCCGTCTTGTAACGTCACCAGCGGCCCGTCGGCGAGTAAATAAGCGGGTTTTGTGGCCAGCAAGAAGATGGCTGGGAACGTGAAAATGAACCCTGTTGATGCGTGGGTGGCACCGGTGGTGGCCGACGTGGCAATGTTGACTTCAGAAGGCGACCACTTGAGGGCCATGCCAAGAAGATAAGCAATGTACCACGCAGCAGAAATGGCCAAGCCGAGTTTCAGTCCAATGTAAGCGGTTACGCCGGAGAAAATGGCTCCGATGCCGATGCCGATGAGCACTTTTGAGGTGTTCCAATGCGAAATTTCGAACGATTCCCGAAGGTTTTTCTCTTCGAGGTATTGTTCCAGCACCCCCGTGTTGAGGTTGTTGTACATCTCGTCGTCCAGCCACGTCAAGGTGCCCTGCTCAATGGCCTTCAGACCCTCAGGTGTCACGGGTTGGCGATACGCCGATTTGGTCACGGTTTTACTGCCAGATGGGACGTCGTTGGACATTGAATTCTCCAGCCTGCGGACCACCGCTGTTCCTTCGGTTGCATTGGCCCTTCATGACCGTTGCGCTCTTCAAGCGTTTGTTGAAGCCCGTTGCCTGTTCCGCTCGTCCTCGGCTTTTGCCACCGCAATGCCGTCCTCAACGTCAACCCTGCGAAGGATAATGGCCCCAGCTACGATGAGCAAGGAGATGGCAAATATGCCTACACGGGAGTCAAACATGACCGTCATTACAGCGTAGATCAACGGTCCGAGCAACGCCGCCACCTTGCCAAAGAAGCCGAAGAAGCCAAAGAATTCTGCGGAGCGGGTCTCAGGCACCATTTGTCCAAACATCGAACGGGCCAGTCCTTGCGAGCCGCCGAGCAGGGCACCACCGAAGACCCCGAGAAGCAGGAATTGAAGGAAGACTGAAATGCCAAGTGGACCCCAAACCAAGGAACGGGCGGTTTCAGGAATGAAATCCAATTTTCCATCACCAAGGCTTGTCGGATGGGCTATGCCAAGACCCGTGGTGTTGGCAAACTCGCCACCTTGGATGCTGTAGGAAAAGCGAGAGTCGTCCATTGTCTGTTCAAGGGCACCCAAGTTGGCGGCCGTGAGGTTAACGGCTTTCAGTGTCGCACTGCCGTTGCTTTCGTAGGCCCATTCGACGGCATAGCCTTCTTTGTAATCCAAGTTCTCGGTGACGGGGAGAATGGCTTCATGGGCGAGCGCCCATTGCTGTTCGTCATCGTCAGGAAGGGCTGCAATGTTGTTCACACCCTCGCGTGCCGTGGCGATGTAGGTAACGTCCTCAGCATCCCAGGTGTATTGAATGTCGTATTCGTCGTGATTTTCCAATTCCAATGGTGCAAACGAGAGGGCTCCAACAATGACAAAGCACCAGCAGACCAGCGAAAACTGCAGGGCACCTTTCGTCCCCCACTTTTCGGCCAGTTTCGTAAACCCGATAGCAGCGGGGGCTGCAACAAATTGAATGATCAAAATCGTGGCGATCAAACCTGCCGTGGTGAGCCCGAGAACAACGATACCAAAGACACCCGAAAGAGCCGTCACAGAATTGATGCCATCAATGAAGCAGAAGTAGGCAATCATGTAAATGAACAACGTGCGAAATTCCTTGATGCCCGTGAGGGTTTTCTTGACTTCACCAAGGGCCATCATGGTTGAAGCGATCAAACCCATCGGTTCCATCTCGTTTTCGATGTGAGGTTCAGGGACCATCTTGAACGTCATTTGGGCAAAACCAAGCCACCAGATACCGGAGCTGGCCATGGCAAAGGGAATGACCCATGATTGAACAGAACCGCTTTCGTCAACGATGAAGGTCACCATGAGAAGATGGACCAAGAGAAGAAGACCTCCACCAAGGTATCCTGCGGCGAAGGCTTTGTTGGAGATGCCATCCATTTCGGATTCGTCACCCATGTGGGGGAGCAAGGCGTTGTAGAACACACCGGCTCCGTTCAGACCAACGTTGGCTGCCATGAACATGAGCAACGCCCATATCCATCCGATTGAAACGCCGAGATAGGGCGAAAGGGCAAGGAGAATACATGACACAGAGCCCAACAATGTGAGAATTCGAAGCCACCACATCTTGATCATTCGCCGGTCTGCAATCACACCAAGAGAAGGTGCACACACTGCAACCAACAAGGCGCCGATCATCACCGCTCCTGAAAACAAGGCGTCAGCGGTCCATTCCGAACCGAGCAATTTCATTGAGATGCCGTTGGCCTCAGCAAACAAATAAGCGAACCATGCTGGGAAAATTGCTGTTGTCACGGAGGTCTCAAAGGCACTTTTACCCCAATCGTATGCGCAATATCCTCGCACACGCTGATCATTTTCTTGCGCAGCCCCGAGTTCACTCATAGGTGTTGTATCACCCTTCGGCTTATGAAATGATTTCCTGCGTCCGAACAGAACGGGGGATTTGCTGGTTTCACCGTTCGGTTCAACCAAACGTGAATGGACATTGGATGGTCGTGCCGAGTGATCTCGAGTTGGGCGGCAACATCAATGATCTCGAATGATGATGAAACGCCCGAGGGCTTCTTGCCACATGATTTTCTGACCGGCATCGATGGACATGCCTTCATCGGAATTGGGCATGGGCAGAATCATCATGGAGTAATCACGGTCGTTCATGGCGTGGACTTCGTTGCCATCAAGGTGGGTTACCGTAGCGGTTCCCTTCTCAATCATCGGGACGTTGATGGAATCTGTAACGGTACCGACGTGAGAGATTTTCTTGCCGGTAAAGATGCTCTCGAGCGAGAGGCGGGCTTTTGCCGAGCCGTGCTTCCCTGGCTTGGATTTGGAGATGCTCAGGATTTTGTAGGCTTCGTCATCGACGACACAAAACCGTCCAACTTTGAGCGTTCGAATTTCTACACGGTCGGTTCCAGGCATGGCATTCCCTCTGCAGTTCCCTTAGAGCCTTGGCTTATGACCCTTGGGGAGCACTGTCATGGTTCTTTACAA
>QXXW01000081.1:0-21765 GCA_009887255.1 Candidatus Poseidoniales archaeon
CCGAATCAAATCGGTCCAGCAGCCATTGGCGGAAGCCAGAACGGAATTGCTTCAATTGGACACCGACCTGCCCGTGCTCGCGCTTCAAGACGGCGACGTGTTGAGTGTCACTCACGGTCATTGCAACCATCTTGTGGCCACAGAATCGGGATGGGACACGGTGAGCATTGCACCCAATCGTTGAAGAGTTAAACGGCCACCACAACAACATGCGTTGGCTGCTTGTTTCCCTCGTGCTGATGTTGGCCACGGTACCGCTGCACACGATGGCGGACAGCGGCCGAGCAGCCCCCAACTGCGTCACTCGCTCCGTCGACGACCTGGCGGCTTCAGTGACGGTGGACCCGGGTGGTTGCATTCTCGTCGATCTCGGTGTTCTGACGCCAACCGACGTGCATGAAGTTGAGGCCATCGTGGTTGACGACGCCATCGACATGCTCTTTTTTGATGAGAACAGCGTACAACCCTACGAATTGGGACAATCTTACCGTTCAAACACGGTCGAAACCATCAGCACAGAATCGGCCCTTGGAGGCTACGAGTTCCATTGGAAAACGCCTCCATCGATCACAGCCAAACGATGGTACGTGGCTTTGGACAACACGGCCCATGACGGCGACGACGACCTCGGTGACCAGGGCGGTCTTCCCAGCCAAGTATCGTTCAGCATGACCAAACTGTCGGAAGCGTACTGGACGTTGTACCACGATGTGGTGGCGATGGACGTCAACGATTCCTCAGTGTTGCTTTCCGGTGACGACCTGCGGTTGGATGCAGGAACCACGGTGGTCGTTTCGGCTTGGGACCTTGAATCCGTGGGCGACGTCTATCTCCAAACACGAGACATGCACGACCGCTACAATTCGGGGGCCGTGGGCGTACAGTACATCGATGGCGGCTCCATTCAAGGCGTCACATCGCCCCAATCCGTGACATGGCAAGTCCCATCCACACTCGATGGGGAAGAGTTGCTCCTGGTGGCCGACAACACCGACACACCGCTCGGTGGAGGCGACGGCTCCGCACCTCTTCGACTGACCGTTCGAATCGAATTGGCTCCCCCACTCACGCCAACGGTAACCGACGATAACATGGGCTCAATCTCGTTGGGTGAAGCACTCACCCTCGATGCAACCAGCACACCCAACCGGTTGGGCCAGCAGGGGCAATTCTCATGGGACACGGATGCGTTGGTGGACAGCAACGATGACGGAAACCCAACCAACGACGTGGATTTGACAGGCCCAACGGTTGAGGCGACGTGGACGGTGCCGGGCGAGAAAACCATCACGGTTCTCAACACTGCTCCTTCTGGAGGTTTGGCCAGCACCGAGTACACCGTGACGGTGGTTGATTCGGTTGATCCCAGTCCCGTCATCACAGGCAACACGACGCCCATCGCTGGAGGCTGGAAGGTGAATGTTGGAACCTCAATTGCTCTTTCTTGCGCTTCAAGCACCGACGATCACCAGGTGGCCAACTGCCTGTGGCGGATTGAGGGTCAAGAGGAGAGCGATCAGTCCTCCGTCACCCTCACTCCGGACCGAGTGGGCGCTTACGATGTGGTGCTCACGGTGACCGATGCGAGCGGTAACGAAGCCAATGTCTCCGCTGTCGTCCGCTCGGTGGACCCGACCTTGCCGTCCTTTGCACCGGATTCCGTGGTCAACTTCCCGACAGAAATCGAACAGGACGGGACCCTCTCGTTCGACGTCTCGGTCAGCGATGAATACGACAACAATTCAGACCTACGCGTGCATTGGGACTTGAATCCCGGCGTGGATTCAGACGGCAACGGTGAACCCACCGACGACCCCGACCGGGTGGGGTTGAACCCTTCTGTGACCTTCAGCATGTCCGGTGAAACCGACATTGTTGTCACCGTGTTCGATGCATCCAACAACTCCCGTTCCTATGCCTTCACCGTTGATGTTGCTCCAGAGGAATCCCAAGCCTTGCCCTTTGGTCAAGCCTTCATCGCCGTGTTGGTGATCGTTGGCCTGCTGGGCGGGGCAGCCGTTGGCTACCGAACGGTCCAACGTCGAAACGGGTTGGCTTTGTTGGTGGAGAACGGGTTGTCGAAAGAAGAGGCGCAAGGTCACATGGCCATCGTCGCTCAACGCCGCCGCCTTTCCTTCCGTGCGAAACCAGAGGAACACGCCGGCCTCGATCAGGGCGATGTGAGACCGCAAGCCGAACGTCAACAAGCCGCCAAAGAAGCAGAAATGCAAGCGATTTACGGTAGCACTCCCGAGGTTGACCAGCACCAAGCCTTCGCACCTCCTCCCCAACAACGCGCTCCAACAATGTCGGCGGCATCTGCTCAACTGGCCAATGAAGCCGCCTCCACGTTGATGGGTGAGAGCGGTGCTACCGATTCAACCGCCGTTGGGTCCGACGCCCTGTCGGCCTTTTACGACGATGAGCCGGTAGCTGTTGAACCGACGTCCTCGGCGGAAGAGGAATCCTCTGCTGGAGTGGACCAACCTCCAACAGCTGCTGGGGTCGTTCACGGTGGCGTGTCGCTGCCCGAAGGCATGACAGGTCCAACCGTCAAGGCAACACAGCCTCCAGCTGCGCCCGCACCACCCGCTGCCACCAATGTCCGTCACACGTGCGATTCATGCGGGGCGGTGTTCGAGGTGGATGTACCAGCAGGCCTTTCAGAGGCGTTGGTGGCCTGTCCGTCGTGCGATTCAGACCAACATGTTGTCGCTGGAGAATGACGCTCCAATCCCGTGGCGTGGCGGCACAAGCAGGGGAATGCTTCTCAAGGGAGCAAGGACCGTGGCAGGTCATGGGTCAAGACGCTGTGCGCGTGGTTCGTCGCGGCTTGGCCCCGCAACGTCAACAACGAATCCTGCCGTTGTTCCTTGTTTGCATCATGCTGGCAGCGCTTTTGCAACCCGCTTCTGCTGACTTATCGGTGTCGAGGGATGACTTTGGCGTCCTCGATGAACTGGCCACCACCCTTGAGGAACGCGCAGACTCCGGCGAAGCGCTTGTGGCCCTTCAAGGAGCAGAATCATCGTTTGCACTCTTGGATGCAGCCAAACGCCCAGTCACGACTGGCGACGCTTTGGCGGACGCTGAAGGGTACTTGGACAACGTGGAGTTGAGGGACACGACGCCGATGGAAGAAAACCACCCTCGCCCCTACATCTTCCTCACCGACGTGGCAACCCATCCCGACGCATGGCCGTACAACCTTTGGGAAACGCTGTTTTCAGTGGATGCTCTCGGTTTGGACAACCTCCTCGGGTTTGGCATCAACACCTATGCCGTGTACGTGAATTTCACCGCCAGAAACAACGGCCCATCGTACGAGGCCTGGGATTCCGGTACCTTCACTGGTGAATTGTTGGTGGGAACCGATTTGGTGCTGTTTGAAAATTACATCGACATTGACGGCGATGGCACGGACGACATCTCGGTGGCTTTGACCATTGAGGGCATCACCACACAGGGCGAAGGTTGGGGCATTGAAACCGGCGACGGCATCATCCCAACACCGTCCGAAATTTGGCTCAAACCCACCTTCCAATGGAAAGTCAGCGCCATGAACATTGATGACCCGCTGTGGGATCAACTCGAACACCTTGAAGTTACCATGATGAAAGGGCTCTCGTTCGATGTGACGCTGTCGAATTCAGAATCTTACGCTGTTGTTGTTGATACTCGATTCACTCAACCCCCTCACGACGTGAGGGTCGGTGTAGGCATTGAACGCATCTCCTTCAACGTAGGCGACACCTTCGGCTCGGTTGCCGGTTTGGTTGCAGCGCTGGTGGGCGGTGGCGTCAATTCCAGCGATGTTTCGCTGACAGGCATCACCGCACCGTACGCCATTCGAGTGACCAACCCCAACGCACCGGGCGGTTCGGAACAAACCGACTGCAGTGAAACCCTCAATTACGATCCGGCCACGGATGAAAACGCTTCCAGTCGTGACCACAAATGCGGTCTCGGGTTCGGAGTAGGGTACGTCCACTTTGGAGAAGTTCAGCCTGACCAATCCATTCCGATTCTTGAGTACGCCTACATCGATGTCGGTTTCCACCCTGAATCAGGAGAGACCGTCATTCCCAGCGAAGTGGACTTGACGCTGCGCAACGACAACGCAGGCGACAATTCATTCGACACCATTGAACTGTACAGCGACGTGGGAACGGACGTGTTCATTCATTATTTCGAGGACCGATCAAACGTTCCAGAAGGGGACGAACCGTTCGGTAACATCACGGATTCAAGATTGGTGATTCGTGGCCTGCCCTCAGGGACAATGCACGACGATGAAATTGGGGCAATTTTCACCACCATCGGAGAGGCACCGGGTAGCGTCAATTTACCTGGTGAGGTGCCTGAGCGGTTGTCAATGATCATCGCCATCAAGAACTTCTCGGGCGATCAAACCCCCAACGTGAACGACCCCACGTTGCCCGTCAATCCCGCAACTGCTCCCAATTCCCTTTTCCTCATCGCAGGAACGGAATCGATTGACATGTTCCTTTACGACAGCAGCTTCAAGCGAGGCGGTTACGCTACCGACAGTTCTTCGATGCACGTCGTGATTGAGAACGTCCCACGAGTCATCGTGATCCAAGGCAGTTTCCTCCTCTCGTCCAGCGGGGTGAACCGGCTGAATTACGACAACCCCAACCTCAACACCATCGCTCAACTGTTCGACAACGCCCTTTTGACCATCATTGAAGTTGTTCTCGACATCGGGACCATCCTCAACGGGTTGCCAAACGCCGTTGTGGGTACCGCCGGTTCCTCTGGAGGCGAGACCGAAATTCAGTGCTTCAATCAAGTCAAGTTGAGTTTGCCCGAATCCCAACGATCACCGATGGTCATCGGTCGTTTGACGTTCGCTTTGGCCAGCAGCGATCATCCATGGATTCCGGGCTCGGACCATATTCTCCTCTCTGAAGACACCGGTCAAGCGGTGGTGAACGGTCGCCTTGGCCCCCTCGATCCGTTGGTGCCGGTGGCGATGAGCATGCAAATTGGGGGCATCTGGGGCGCTCGCCATTCCTTTGACCCGGTGACTGGGGTCCGAGAAATGAACCTTGACGGCGACGTGGGTGGTTCCTTGCTCATCGGTCACATCAAGCACACCGACGGCAACATGACCAACGCCGTCAAGCAATCCGCCACCGTTTCCAACCGCCCGAGCACGTTTGACATTATCCAACGGACCGAATCCCTCACCTATCGGGCCAGCGAACCCATTGGCACCATCACCTACGGCGGTCAATCCGGAGACCAGCGCAACGCCATCAGGTTGGACGGTCTACCCTCGGAATTTGGGCTGGTGCTCGGCGACACCGTCGGCTACGTTGCCAACCAATCGATGGACAGCATCCAGATACAGATGACGAACGCCACGACGCCACTCACCATGGACGGCGACCACATGCGGTTCTGGGTCAACGAGGACACGGCGGAAGCCAGCCTCAGCATGCAACTTTCCGACATCACGGCCATTCGCCGCCTCAGTCCCTTGGAGCCCGGATCCACCGGGCCAGAAGGCAACTCTGTGGTTCAGTTGATTCGATCCACCTCCTCGCCGTTTAGCGTGTCGTTTGAGGACGTCACCGAGCACGAGGACCCTTTCCTCGGACTCAATGGAGGGGTGTACTTTGACCCCCTGCCCGCCAACATTTCTCTTACCCTGCCCTCCGATGTCGATTCTGAGGGGCTGGAATTGCCCACGTTTGATGAAGGGGAGGGCATCGAGGCCCTCTCGTTCTTCCTCGGGGACATCGTCGATTTCGGTTCGGTGGTCAACGATTTCATCCACGGCCTGACCGTTGACGTCGGAGGGGACATCGGGGAAGCTCAAAACATGAGTTTGGGCTTGGATTTGTTCACTGGAGAAGCCTTCAACTTGACCGTGGACATGAACAAAGGAAGCAACTTGAATCAGCAACCTGAATGGATGCACGGGATTGGTGTAGAAGCCCTTGAACAAACTCAACTCCAATTCAACTTGAGCCGAATGCCAACCTACACTCTCTCCAGCCGTCAAACGGTGAACACCATCCTCGAGGACGGCCGCGTTTCTCCCGGAGAACGTCTTCAGTTGGAATCCATTCTTGACCTGCTCAACCTCTCCAGCGCCGAGGCGCTTGTGCTGGCCCTTGAAGACGGGCGTGTTGTGCCCGATGAACTCGAACAACTGAACATCACACAGCTCGAGGAGAACGGCATCACGCTTCACGATCGGCGTTCTTGGCACATGAAATCCTGGCTGCCTTCGCTGCCAGCCGGCGAAATCAATCTCCTCTACGATTTCCGCTTGCTCGATGGAGTGCCAACCTATGAAATCGACTTGCGAATGTCGCAGTGGCAGCCAGAACGTTCTCAATTTTCCATCGTGGCGAACGGCATCGACGGACAGGACATGGAGGTCTTCATCGACGGGTTTGACACTGAAACACCCCGCAACGTTGAGATCAACGCTCTCTTTTCCACCCAAGAAAATCTGACCATTCCACGTGTTTCTGTGGACATGCACTACGATGCAGGCGTCCGCCTCTCATCGGCGTACGCCCTGTTGATCGACCACGATGCCAAGACACGCGTTGAGGCCATGGTGATCGGTATTCCCCAATCCACGGATGTTTCTGCCGTGGTTGGCGACATCCTCGTGCTGGATTTGGTGGTGCCAGCCGAATACAGCATTGACCGGCATTCCGCTGATTCGTTGATGGTCAAACAAATGAGGTACGTCGACGGATTGTGGTGGCCTGCCATCGCCTTCATGCGAGATTTGCCTTCAGAAATGCACCTGTCCACAGAACCGGACTTGGAATTTGACATCCGGGAACAACTGGCGTTCCAGGGCACGCGAACACTCACCTACGAATCCAACACCGATGACATGGATCTCTACCTCGAAGCCAGTGGACGGGCCATTGAAGCCAAAGGCGACGTGCTGATCGTTGCTGAGGATCTCCCACAGGTGTTCAGTTTGGAACCAACAGAAGATTACGGCATGACGATTCACTCTTCTGGCGTCGGAGTGAAGAGAATGTACCTCAAACAAACCGACCTTCCAGCCAGCCCGGGCGTGATGGTGGACCGTGTGGAAATGGTCGGTCAAAACCTGAAAGGGGCCACCATCCACATCCTTTCAGGGCCGGGAGATTATCCAATCATCGTCATCGACGACATCACGGACGGCCGAATCGTTGCCAGTGCAGAAGTTCGCATCATGCCCTCCGAAGTTCGAGCGCCCGGGGCTCCGCAGATGTCGTTCCTTGGTGATTTCGAACTTGAAGGCCGAGCCGTTCTCCTCGACGCCCAATTCACGGGTGTCATCCCTACGGCGTCTTCAATGGGGGTCAACGGTATCGTCACCGACCTGTCCCTCATCGGCACCTTGACCGGGGACTTCGTTGAAACAAGGCACATCATGGTCGTTGACCCGATCAGCACCGCCTTGGCCAGCGGTTTGGCCTACATCTTTGGGTGATGACATGAGCAACGCACCCAGCGCAGACCAACTCCGTCAAAACAACGAGTTTGAGGACGATGACGCATGGGAAGCGGCTCAAGAAGCCGCCAAATTGTTGCAGAGCATCGGGGAAGAAATCACACCCTTCCGCGTTGGCTTGGCGGCATCCGTGGTGTTTCTCTTCTTTGGTTTGCTGTTCAGCGGTTACTACTACGTCCTCCCACGAGACGCCGTGAGTCTTGAGACGCAATACATGCAACGCAGTGGCCACCTTCTCATGTCCCAATTGAACAACGATGGGAGCCGCGCCATCACCGACGTTTCCATCGAAGTCAATTTTGAAACGATGGACGGGCAACTCATCGATTCAATGTCCATTGAGGTTGATGAAGTGGCTGCTCATTCCTCTCTTGCGGGTGACGAATTGGAGATGCTTATTCTCGGCTACACCGTTTGGGAGGATTACACGATTGACATCACCTATTCGTATCGGGACTATACCGGAGATTACCGAACGGGAGGCCAAAGTCACGTTGTGGGGGAATGGTCGTCCGAATACTTCCTTGACAAAGCAGACCGCCGTTACTGGCCGCTGGATTGAAGCAACGCTCATCCATCAGAACCCAACCGATAAAGCGGGGGAGCGGAAGGAAGAATCATGGCAGGCCTGCAACGCCCATCACGTGCCGTGATGTTGGTGCTGCTTTTGGTGTGTTCAACCACGCTGTCCATCCTTTCTCCCTCGGAAACCATTGAAGCAACCTCTGGAGGCGAATGGGTTGAGTTTGAACTCCGCGATGGGGTGTATGCTGAGGCCGTGGGTGCTTACGGTGGGGGTGATTTTGACGAACTCCGTGCGCTCGAAGCCGTCGGTCCCTTCGGCACATTTGACACCAATGGTCTGCGGTTGAACTCCCCCGTGCCCCAGGCTTGGATGGAGCCAAGACTGGATGCCTTGGTGCTCATCATCGCCGATGATGTCCACTTCGCAGATGCACGTGCGGCTTTGAGCGACCTTCAGGGCCTTGCCGTCCGTGAATTCATTGCCCCCTCCGGTTTGTTGGTCCAAGGCACACCCATGGCCCTGCAGCAGGCGGCGGTTCACCCGCACGTGGCGGCTCATCACGCAGCACCTTTGGGTATGTTTGTCCATCAGGATCTGATGGATGTTTTGCTTCTTGAAGGAGGTGAAGAAGCCCTGTCATCAACACTTGTCAGGGTTGATGGTTGGCGCGACGCCGATGGTCCCCTTGAGACGGTTCAACTTCACGACGGCTTGGGCGGTTCGCTCGTTCAGCGATTGGGCGATGTTGTGGCTTCGGGCCTTTCCGACTCCAGATCCTGGGACGAGGGCCGTTACGAGGGTTACCTGCTCTCCGGCTCCATCGTAGAGATGGCCCTCCAGCCTTCCGTCATGTTTCTTCGCCCCGACCCCGCCTTTGCAACATTCAACGATCAAGCACGGTCACACATGGGCGTCAACACCATGACGTCCTATTTCACCACCGATTTGGACGGTTCGGGTCAACTGGTGGCCGTTGCCGATGCGGGTCTGGATGAAGACCACGGGGATTTTGGTAGCCGAGTGGTCGGGAGTTACGACGTCATTGGCGACGGTTCAACCGCTGACATGCATTCAGGACACGGGACACACGTGGCTTGTTCGGTCTTGGGGGACGGTTATCGAGGTGGATATCGCGGTGTGGCCCGCTCGGCAGAACTGTATTTCCAAGCCATGGAAAACGACAACACTGGGAATTTCCAATCACCTTCTCTCAACTATCTGTTGAACACAGCTTACAACGCCAACGCTCGCATTCACACCAATTCATGGGGCTCGAGTGCAGCCAGTGAACAAGGCAAGTACAACTCCGAAACCGAAGACGTCGACGACCGAGCGAATTACTACGACAAGTACTACGCCAGTCGAGAAGGGCTGACGGTCTTGTTCGCCGCCGGCAACGATGGCCCGGACACAGGAACGGTATCGCCACCAGCGACGGCCAAGAATGTGATTTCGGTCGGCAACCATCAAAACCGATACAACGGGGCACCTGACACCGTTTGGTCGGGGTCATCAAGAGGGCCGACCGAAGACGGGCGAATCAAACCCGACCTTGTGGCTCCCGGAGCGTATGTTCGCTCCTGCCGGGCCCAAGAGGCGGCCGACACTGGAACCTCAACATGGAGCAACACGCACTACCTTGAGTACACAGGGACTTCAATGGCAACGCCCAACGCCGCAGGTGCGGCGACCCTCATTCGTGAATACTTGATTGAAATCGCTCAACGCCCTTCGCCTCAAGGGGCCCTCATCAAGGCCCTGATGGTGTTGGGTGCCCAAGACATTGGCGGACGAGACGTGCCCAACGATGACGAAGGGTGGGGTCGGGTGAACCTTCGCAACACACTCGCTCCACCCGGCGGGCAGGGCATTTGGGTGGACGACCGTTCTTACCTTTCGCGAAGCGGCACCAGCAAGACCTACTCGTTCAACATCACGCAAAGCACCGGCGCTCTGAAGGCCGTCCTCACGTGGTCTGACGAGCGTGGTTCCCGGTTTTCCACCGCCCAGTTGGTCAACGATCTCGACCTTGTTCTCCAAGCACCTGATGGAACCGAATACCTCGGCAACGATTTTGCCAACGGCCGGTCGGTCACTGGCGGGGCAAGGGACACGGTCAACAACCTCGAAGTGGCCCTCATCGACAACGCTCAACAGGGCGTTTGGACGGTGACGGTGAACAACGCCCAACACAGCGGCTCCAGTTCTCAGCCTTACGCCATCGCTGTGATGGGACACGGCGTGAACGATTTGAGACCCGACCCGATGGTGGTCCCAGAAGAATTCGAAATGGACGTCGGCATTCCTCAGGTGGGCGACCCGGTCAACATCGTCATGGGATTCTTCAACTTCGGGAATGTAAGGGCAGAAACCTTCCCCATCGCTTTTGAGGTCGACGGAACCGAGCTAGATCGGCAAAGCATGGACCTCGGTTCGGGAGTCACACGAACACTCGTGTGGTCGTGGACGCCGCAAACTGCGGGCTCGAACAACATCTCCTTCATCGTAGACCCGGATGATTCACTCGAAGAAATTCGAGAAAACAACAACAGGTTTGACATTCAAGTGAACGTTACCGCCCCGGGTGTGAAACTCGAAACGCCCACGCGGGCCGTCACGCTGCTGTCCAGCACAAACACCACCACATCCTGGAACCTCACCCTCACCAACACCGCTCTTGTGCCCACCAACGCTTCGATGCAAACGGGCGAAGTTCTGCACGTTGAATCCAACTCGGTGATGCCTTGGTACGTGGGCACCACGGAAGCCAATTTTTCCTTGGAGGGACAAGGTTCCGAATACATCTCCGTGACGTTGGTTCACCCAGCGCCCCCCGCCCCCGGTACGTACCGGATTGATTTGCTCGGCTTGGATGTCGACAACGCGGTCAATTATCCACTCAACCTCGATTTCATTGTGCCGAATTTGGCAGAAGCGGCCCTTGAGTACGATTACCAAACGGTTCCAGTTCACCCATCCGACCCCACCAACATCACCGTTCGGTTCCTGAACAACGGCAACGCTCCCATTGGATACGACCTGTTTTTGCAAGCTCCGCCGGGGTGGAGGGCTGGGTTCACGAATTTGGGAAGCGAAGCCGGAGCCACTTCGGGGTCCACGGGATTGATTGCCAACGACGCCTTTCGGGCCGTAGGTCTGATGTTTACGCCCCCCCAAGTGATGACCGCAGCCGGTGCTGAGCGAGTGGTCACCCTCTCGGCCATCAGCCAAACCGAGCAACAAGAACGGTTCGAATTCACCGTTCCCATTCAAGTGACCACGGTTGATGCCTTCAACATCAACCTTGAATCCAATCTCGGGACCGTTCGCCCCGATTCAAGGGTTTCAATGATGTTCTCCCTTGAGCACAGAGGAAACATCGACCTCAATTTGACCCCTTCGTTCACCCTGCCCGGAGGTTGGTCGGTGACCAGTTCACTCACGCCCTTCGACCTGGATTGGACCAGCAGCAAGAACCTCCTCTACACCCTTGAGGCAGGACCCAATGCCCGCTCGGGTGACATTGTGCTGAATTTTGACAACGGCTCCGAACGCTACACGTGGTCCCGATTATTGGTTGTTGAACGCCTTCCCGAGCCCACCATGGTGTTTGTTGGATTGGAATTGCAGGATGGAACCCGTTTCGGCTCACCTGAGGGCAGCGGTTCGCACCCTTCCGGTGAATCGATGACGTTCACTTGGCTGCTGAGCAATTCGGCAGAAACCGAATGGACTCCGAGCATATCCATTCAAGCGGACGACGGTCTCTTTGGAGATTGTTCCCCCGTTGAAGCCGTCAGCAGGGAAACACCGGTCCCATTGGTTTGCACCATGCTCATTGCCAACGGCCTCGCTCCCATGTCAGAACCATCGTTCACCCTCAATCTGGCCGACAACGGCGTGGATTTGACCACCACCGTTGGGTTGTTGGTCGCCGAGAACGAGGCGGTTCGATGGAATCTTGGCCAAGTTCCAAGTTTCACCACAGGTGACGAGCGAGAGATTCGTGTGGAAATCACCAACACCGGAAACACCCCGCTTCAACGGCAAGTCCGCATTGAAGCAGCTGACGATTGGGATGCTAAGATCGATGGCAACGATATCGTGAACTTGGAGGTCGGTCAGTCGGTGCTTGTTCGTCTTAACGTTCGTGCGGATTCACCAGGTGAACGAAACATCACGCTTGTCCTCGTTCAAAGCCCATCTTCAAGCGCTTCATTTTCCTTTGCCGTTTCAGCCACAGGTGAGCCTGTAGGTACGGCAGGCAATGCGGGATTGAGCAGCAGCGTCACGTTGGGCTTGTTGGCGCTTGTCCTCCTTGTTACGGCCGGTTTGGCTTTGAACCAACGCCGTTCCACCTCTCCTTCGAAGTCCTTGTCCCCCCCACTCCCTTCCTTGCCAGCTTTGGCCAAACCCGTTCCCGTTGTCCCGATACAACCCGCTGTCCAACCGATGACCTCACCCGCACCCACCTGCTGGGCGTGCCGACAGCCGGTGACCTCCAGCGTTGTGGGTTGTCCATCGTGCGGTGCCCGGTATCACGGCGACTCTCATGTCGGTTGCAGTGCCGGTGAATTGGAGACCTGTGTCAACTGTGGCTCGCCGTCCGATGCCTTTGTTCAAGCCTGAAGCGGCCGAACCAGCCGATGCAAGAACGGCACAGGGTTTTGATAGGAGAACATGGACCCCGATTCATGAAGAGCGGCGTCACCGCTGAAGTTCGTCAAAACCGACGAGCAGGTTTCCTCGTGGCCGTCCTCTTGGTGGCCCTTCTTCCACTGACCGCGCCCGTCGCCACCGCCGACGGAGCGCGTGACGCATCGATTCAAGTCACGCCCATTCCCTCAGCCCTTGAGATCAACCCCGGCGAAGCGGGAGAATACACCATTCGGGTTCGAAACACGGGTTCCAATCCGGTCACGGTTCAGTTGAGCACCTCGGAGGAGGCAACGCAGGAATGCAACGCCTACACCTCCACCATCACTCAGATCCCGGGGCCTATCGACTCGGGCTCTTACGAAGAAGCCACCATGAACGTGACCCTTACTCAAGCTGCTGAAGGGTCGTGCGACTCCACCATCACCGTCTCAGCGACGGAACAAGTCACTCCTCCCGACGTCGCAGGAGCGCCCGCCCAAGAAACAGTGACAGTCACCACCACCGCTGGCGACGGGTCGGGAAGCGCCGTCTTCGGCGTTGACCTCATCATTGACGACCGAGAAAAGACCTGGGCTGGCGAGGAAGAGATCGATTTCGTCGTCGAGGTGGAAAACACGGGTCAGACCAACGAAACGGTGGCCTTAACGGTCGATTCTGCCGGCGGCGACGGTTGCATTGCATCGGACGATTTCACGGTCTCGTTGAGCGATGATTCGGTTAACATCGATCAGGATGAATCGGAGATCGTGACCGTCTCAATCGAGGTGCCCGAAGGACAATCCGCAAGGAGTTATTGCTGGGACATCACCGGACAGGTGACCAACGATCCGACCCAGGAAGCCAGCGACACCGAGAGTTTTGAGCTTGAGGTGCCGGTGTTGGAGGAATGCTCGGCCACCCTCAGCCGCACCTCAGTGAGTGTCCGCCCTGATGCAGAAACCGAACTGACCGTCACCTTTGCCAACGATGGCAACGCTGATTGGACCATCGGGGCCTCCGCAGGTGGAACAAAATCGTCTTGGGTCCGAATCGACGGCCCATCCTCGGGGGTCCTTCCTTACAACGAAGGCAACGGTGAGCGTTCGTTCGACCTCATCGTCTCACCCGACGACTCCGTCACCGCCGGTACGAGCCAAACCATCCCCATCTTGGGCAAGAAGGCTCAATCGATAAAGTGCCAAGTTGATCTGACGGTCGTGGTCGGCCAATCGTACGGTGCAAGCATATCCCTCACCACCTCATTGCTCTCCAACATCCAACCCGGCCAAAACCGTTCCACTTCAGTCACCGTGACCAACCTCGGGAACGGACTTGACAACCTCCGTGTGGCTTCCTCAAGCGCCCCGTCAGGATGGGCAGTTCAACTTGAACAAGCCACCGTCTCTGTCGGTTCCAAGCACGGCAACGACGACAGCGTTAGCATGTCGGTCACCGTCCGTGTTCCAAGAGCAGCGTTGGCGACTGAAGAGATCGAACTGATTCTCAGTGTGCTTCCCGCCAACGGAGGCACCGCCTACGACACCGTCACCCTGCGCGTCACGGTGGCCGCCGTCCACGAAATGGACATCACGGTGCCTTCAACCGACCAAACGGGTCGCTCCGGTACGGACGTCCGTTTCCCCATCGACATCATCAACGACGGAAACGTTCGCGATTCCATGCGTCTCACAGCGGTGTCGCAAACGGCCAGCCCGTCATGGGGCACCTCGTTCGAAACCATAGAGGGCATGCCCTTCACTGAAATCGACGTCGATCCTCAAGCAACCCTGCGCGTGTTCTTGGTCGTCAGCGTTGACGGGGAAGAGGAGTTGGAAAACACACGCGTCACCGTACGCGTTCGAAACATGGACGACACCAACTCGGCTGACGACGACAACGATGGGATTCCCGACAACCAGCGCGAAGCTGTCTTTTTGGCGGTGTTGTCGGACCGTAATTTTTCCATGGATCTCCGTTTTGATGATGGCGACACCGCGACCACCGCTTCGATCGTGCTTCCTCCAAGCGGTGCATCGACGTACGGGCTTTGGGTTCAAAACACGGGTGACGGCACAGATGATGCCATTTTCGCAGTGGGTGGGCTTGAAGGGTTGGCCACACGAACGCTGACCGCATACGGGCTGCCGGTTGACGGAGAACTGGAGATTCCCAAAGGCTTCGGCGTATGGAACCTCAGCGCCAACGAATTCGTGTTGGTGGACGGCCAACCTTTGCTTGGTACGGGTTCAAGCGACGCCATCGCTCGGACAATGGCTGAGAACTTGCAGGTCGAAAACGGCCTCATTGACGGTTATCAAATTCGTCCGTTCGAGGTCTATGTGGAATTGACCGTTCGGGTCAACCCCGGAGCTGAGACCGGCCAAAGTGGGCAACTGTCGATTGTCGTTTCCAGTCTTTCCAACGCTGCGGACACGTCGGGTCAAGTCACGATGTCTCTTGAAGTCAGCATCGTCCAGGAAATCGAATTCGATGCGTTTGATGTACGCAGGGAAGTGTCCATGACCTTTGGCGGGGACAAACTGATCGAGGACGTGACCTTGGTGAACACTGGAAACGTGGACACCGAAATCCGAATCTTCACCTCGGAGAACTTGCGCGGCTGGTCCGTTGTTCTCAACGCTGATCCGGCCGATTGCAGGTACGAAACCGGCGAGTTGTTGTGCGACATCGGCCAGGGCGAGACCCTCAACTTTACTGTGGACATCAGGGCGCCCTACGATGCAGAGATCGAAGACACCTATCGCTTCACCCTGTCTGCTGAACCGACCGAAACGGGCGTTCTCGACCGCCAAAACATGGAATTCGTGGTCCAAGGATCGCCCTCGGACGGCGTCTTGAGCTTGGCCAACAGCACCACCGTACAGGCCGGAGCGGCCGGCCTCATTCTCTTGTTCCTCGTGGCGATCTTGCTGCGACGACGGTGAACCAATTTGGGGCTCACGCACCCGATTCTTCCTTCACTCAACCACGGGTTGCGGTCGGGGCCGCTTGACAACGCTTATTGAGGGGTCTCAATTCGCTTAGAATGGAGAGCGTATGCGTTCTCTATCGGTGTAAGTATGTCGGGACTTGAATCTGTGCCCAGTGCCTACCTTTCCATTGGTTTCTTGACGTTTGTCGGAATCCTCATGCCGATGACGAATTTCATCATCACTTGGCTGGTTCGACCAAAGGTTGACCCCGCTCGACCTCACATCACCCGTTCGTATCTTTTGGAAGGCTATGAGCGAGATCACAGCCTCTACCCGCGCCGCCTCACCACCTTCGAATGCGGTAGCGAACCAGTGGGTGAGGCCATGATTCAATTCCATTTCCAGTATTACTGGTACGCCATCATCTTCCTTGTGTTCGACGTGGCGTTCATGTTCTTGGTGCTCGGCGGCATGGTGGCGGCTGATGCCACTGCACCGGGCATCGAAGACCGAGAGGCCGCAGTTGCTCGAGCCACTGGCGCCCTTGGAACCCTCGCCATTTTCTTTGGCACCATGTCCTTGGGCGTATGGTACGTGTTCCGCAAGCGAGGTCGCATTTACATCTGAGGTGATTGATCATGGCAGGACAAGATGAAAATTATGCTGCATTCAACAGCCGTGCTTTGGTTGAAATGGTCGGTGACGTCACGGATGAAGCGCTCAAAGCCACCAAAATCAAGCAATTTTTGAGCGTTCTGGCCGGCCGCTACTTCAACTGGGCGGGTCGCAAATCTCTGTTCACCCTCCACTTGGGCATCAAATGCTGTGCCATCGAAATGGCTGCTGCAGCCACGCCTCGTTTCGACGGGGACCGCTTTGGTGTTCTGTTCCGTTCATCCCCCCGGCAATCCGATGTCCTGCTCGTGAACGGGCCCATCACCAAGAAATTCGCGGACAAAGTTGTTCGCCTCTGGGAACAAATGCCGGAGCCAAAGTACTGCATCGCCATGGGTGAATGCGCCATCTCGGGCGGCCCGTACTTCCAATCCTACAACGTGCTCGAAGGCGTGGACACGGTCATCCCTGTCGACGTCTACATTCCTGGATGCCCACCTCGCCCAGAAGCCCTCATCGATGGGTTCGGGTTGTTGCGTGAAAAGATCATTCGCATCGGTGCAGCGCCGAGCAGCGGTCGGAAGGGCGACAAGCCCGTTATTGTCGGGGAGGACTGACCATGGGCATGCGAGTGACCTTGGAACAATCCAATGCCGCAGCTGAGGACGCTGTGAAGCACATCAACAACAAATTCGGGGGAGCCGAGGTTGTTCCAACCGTGGAACACCATGCCAACGCACTCAAGATGGCTTTTGTTCGAATTCACGTCCCTGCGCAACATTTGCTGGCGTTGTCGAAGCACCTGCGTTTTGACCTTGGTGTCAATTACTGCTCCATGGTCACCGGCACACACTACCCGGAAGGCGGCGCAGACCGCGGCTGGGAAGTTGCCTATCATCACATGAGGCAACCCGTCACCAACCAATCCCCGCACACCCACACCGTCCATGTGGCTGAAGAGCTCAAGGGCGCCGACGTGCCGCTTGAATTCGAAGTCATCGTGACCTTGCCTCAAACCGACGACCCGGTCGTGCCCAGCATCCAAGCCATTTGGGTGGGCGCTGACTGGAACGAGAAAGAAACATGGGACCTGGTCGGCATCCGCTTCGAAGGCCACGAAAACATGCACCGTGTCCTCAATCCTCACGACAGCCCTGACGGCTTCCACCCGTTGCAGAAACAACACAAAATCCGCTACCATGATTTCAACGAAATGTACGACGACGCCCAAGGCTTCGGTCGCAAACCCACCGACGAGGGTCGGGTCAAGTGAGGTGATACGATGGCACAAATGTGGATTACAATGGGACCCCAGCATCCAATGACGCACGGCCTTTGGACGCTCCGCGTCAAGGTTGACGGTGAAACGGTGGTGGACACCGATGCCGAACTCGGCTACATCCACCGCGGCGTGGAAAAGATCGCCGAGGCTCGAGATTTCACTCAAATCACGCCGTATTGTGACCGGCTGTGTTACGTGAGCGCCATGACATGGGCCAATTCCTACATCTATGCCGCCGAAGATTTGCTGGAAGTTGAGGTGCCTGAGCGAGCGGAATACATCCGCCTCATCTCTGCTGAATGCCAGCGTTTGGCTTCTCACTTGATGTGGTTGGGCGCCTATGGCCCCGACATCGGCAGTTTGACCCTCATGACCTGGTGCATGAGGGACCGTGAAATGTTCCTCGACCTGCTTCAAGAACTCGGCGGCTCAAGAATGCACTACAACTTCCCCCGAGTTGGCGGCGTGAAGCGTGACCTTCCCGTTGGTTTCGCCGACCGTTTGGTGGCCAAAATCAAACTCTTCGAGAAGCGCATCGATGAATACGAGATGCTCCTCGACGAATCCACGATTTGGCTGGTTCGCCTGCAAGGTGTTGGCTACGCCAAGGCAGAAGACATGGTCAACGCAGGCGTGTCGGGTCCCAACATCCGTGCAGCCGGTGTGAACTACGACGTTCGCTGGGCTCACCCTTACTCCGTTTACGACCAAGTGGATTGGGAGCCGGCCGTTGAAAAGCCGACCTCGGTGAAGGGCGCAGACTGTTACGACCGTTACCGTGTCTGAATGGAAGAGATGCGCCAATCCTGCAAGATGATGCTGGACGCCATTGAGAAAATTCCCGGCGGAAAGAACACCAACTACGCCAACGGCGATGCCATGATCCTTGCCAAAGCTCCTACCCGAGCACCCGAAGGGGCCACAGGCTTCTCTCACTACGAGTGCACCCGAGGGGCCTCTCAATTTTACATCCAGGGCGGCGGTGACGGACGTGGAAAGAACCCGTACAGGTTGTCCATCCGTTCGCCGATGTTCATCACCATTCCATTTGTGGCCAAGACGATGATCGGCTACAAGGTGGCTGATATCCCGGCCATCATGGGCAGTTTTGACCCATGCATTGGAGAAACAGATCGCTGAGGTGATGGCATGGACGACAGGTACGACTTGGTTGGCTTTTTCTTGAAGCGGGATGGGCTCCTGCGCTCCAACATCATCGATGTTTTAGAGGGCACCCCCCTGGAGGAAAGTGCAAGCAGCATCTCGTTTGGCGTGGCCACGTTCGCCGTGACCAACATCGTCTTTCTGATGCTGTTCTTTTCTCAATTCGCGATTCTGTGGATTGAACGCAAATCCTGTGCACGTATGCAAGACCGATACGGTGCTACGACCGCTCTGCGTTCGCTCTGGGTTGGCGAAAACGGCGTAACGGCCGGAGAATGGTGGAACATGCTGCCGTTTGGCCTCGGTCGCCCGCTCGGTGCCGTGAACAAATGGCTGAACAAGCGCTTCGGCAACCGAGATGAAAACTTTGCAACCGTCGACCGTGTAAACAACCGTTCGTGGATGGGCGTCCCCATTCTTCCTGGATTCTTCCAGAACGTGGCCGACGGCATGAAGTTCCTTGTCAAGGAGCACATGGTCCCTCAGCGAGCAGATCGTCTCATCTTCGAGACCTCACCCTTCCTCATCGTGTCTTCAACGCTCCTTATCCTCGGTATGATTCCGCTCTCAAGCGGCATATATGCCACAAATCCCGACCTTTCCATCCTTTACGCCATCGCCATTTTTGGGATTGCTCCCATCGGTGTGTTCTTTGCCGGTTGGTCCTCCAACAACAAGTACACGTTGATCGGTGGTATTCGCTCGGCAGCACAACTTACGGCTTACGAAATTCCTCTTCTCCTCACCCTGTTGTCGGTCGCCGTCCTCACGGGGACGTTCAACATCATCGAGAGCATCCACTTCCAGCATTCCGCTGGCGCATGGAACATCTTCCTCATGCCGCTTGGCGCTGCCTTGTTCCTCATCACGATGATCGCTGAAGTGGAACGCGTTCCCTTTGACATGCCTGAAGCCGAAGCCGAACTGGTGGAAGGCTGGTGGACAGAATACGGCGGTATGCGCTTTGGCATGTTGTTCATGGCGGAGTACATCCGGACCTATGCGGCATGTTTCCTCTTCACCCACTTCTTCCTCGGAGGCTGGCATTTGCCCTTCCACGGCACCATCGGTTCAATCCCTCTGTTGGGAGACGCTTACCTCCTCATACCCGGAGCCATCATGACGCTCCTCAAGGCCTGGTTGGTCTTCCTCGTGGTCTTCGTTTGGGCCCGTTTTGCCCTTGCTCGAATCCGAACGGATCAGATTCTGGAGTTCGGCTGGCGCATGTTGTTGCCATTGGCCGTGCTCCAGTTGGTGTTGGCCATGGTTTACCGTCTGTATTTGTTCGACCCTGACGCCATGTCAGCACGCAACGATGTGGGCGGTGGAAACGCTTGGGACGCCTTTGGTATCCCAATGTTGGTGCCCATTCTGACCACCCTGTTCTGGATTGGTTTGTTCTACGTTTATCTTAACGACGAAGACAAGTCGATCAATCAAGAACGAATGTTCCACGTCCATACGGACAAAGCTGCGGGGACCGTAACCCCCGGACAGGAGTGAGGTGAGACCATGCCAATGCATCCACACGCACAGCCCAACTTCCGAAACTTGTTTTGGTATCCGTTCAAGATCACCCTGATCACGGCCCTCCGGACGTTTGCCTTCATCGGCAACCGCTTCGGCGACCGGTTGGGTGGTTATCACAACGCCAAACACCCCGAAATGCTGGACGAAGGCAGCAAACTTCGTGCTGCTTCTCAAGCAGAGATGAACGACATCAACCGACAGGAGTTTGCTGCTGACCGCGTGACTTCGGACCTCAAGCCCACGTTGTGGAAACCTCAAACGGTTCAATACCCGTACGAGCGCCTTGAAGACATGGAGCCTTGGCTGTTTGTTCCGGGCAACTACAACGGACGCATCGGTGTGATTTGGGAGACCTGCACAGCGTGCAAGATGTGCGTCAACATCTGCCCCAACGACTGTCTGCACATGACCACAGAACTGCGTGTGGACGTTTTGGACAACGCAGACGGTGAGAATGCAGGCTTGGGAATGGACCTCGAAGTCGGCAAGTTTGCCGCTGTTGAAATTCCAGAAGTCGTGGCAGACCTCGACAACTTCAACCACGTGACGGCACACACCGACACCCCCCAGGAATGGCGCTTTGGAGAGGTCCTCGACCTCTCGGGTCAAACGGCCACCGTTCGCTGGAACGATTCGGGCGAAGAATCCATTGTGGACACCACCGACCTGCGAGCTGCTGACGATCAAATCGTTTCGGGCCGTATTGACTTGGGTCGTTGCATGTTCTGCGGCTTGTGCATGGAATCGTGCGGTTTCACTTCGTTCTTCATGACCAATGAATACGACGGTATGTCCGGCTTTACTCGCCAGGACCTGTGGTTTGATGCCTCCCGCACCCGTGTGCTCCCCGGAGTCCATCAGGAAGCTGTCGACGCTGAATTGGCCAAGCGAGCCTCCAAGGAGCGGGACAAGCGTGCTCGGAAGGCTGCTAAAGAAGCCAAAGCTGCCCCTGCAGCCTCCAAACCCGTTGAGGTTGACGAAACCAGCAAGGGGGAAGCCTGAGATGGACGTCGCCTCAATCGCCGAGACCGGGGTGTTCTTCCTGTTTGCCGCCATCACGCTCGGCGGTGCCCTTGGACTCATTTTTGCCCAGCGCGTGGCGCATTCAATGCTCTCGCTGATCTTCTGTTTCATGGCCGTGTCAGGCATCTTCATCCTCTTGGGGGCTGAATTTTTGGCGGCCATCCAAATTCTGGTCTACCTCGCCAGCGTTGGCCTTGTGGTGTTGTTTGGTATCATGCTGACCCGTCGACAAATCCTCGAGGAGGACTTTGAATGAAGTTCATTTCTCTTTTCACACGGTTGGGTCTGCTGGCCCTCGGTTTCCTCTTGGTGGCGATTGTCAACGACGATGCCGTTTGGTCATCTCCCAGTGAAACCGCACCAACCACGTCGGGTTTGGCCGATTCTCTGCTCCACGAGTGGGGACTGGCTCTGATGGTGTTGGGTATACTGATGGCCATGGCCATGATGGGGGCCGCTTACTTGGTTCGTGACGAGCGACGTGAAAACTTGCTCTGGGAATTTGGAGGTGAAGAAGAATGATCGATCCAGCATGGGTCTCTGGTTTGTC
>QXXW01000082.1:0-5478 GCA_009887255.1 Candidatus Poseidoniales archaeon
ACATGGCCACGATTGTGGAACAGCTGGAACACTTGCCCGGTATCGAACTTGAGGGGAACCACACGCTTTCACTGCGTGGTTTGACAGCAAACGAAAGTGGAGGACATTCCTCCACATCCGTTGTTGCAGTTAACGTCATGCTCATGGACACCTCTAACGCCAAAACCTTCGCAATCAGCGAGGGTGGGATGAGCAATTTGGCCGGTTGGGTTTTGCCCGTGGCTGGAGTTGTGTTGGTTGCTTTGCTGCTTGGCGGCGTGGTTTTGATCAACCGCGCCGAAGGTGCTGTAGAAGTAGAGAGTTACACTTTCGGCGTTCCCGATGAAGACATCGATGCCGTTGTTTCAGACGTGTGAGCCTCGTTCACGTACCGTTCGGGCGTTCGTTCCGCCCCTTCAAGCCGTTCCTGAAGCTTCATTCCACTTCTCTTGAATGGTTCCTGAATCGTCCAACCGCCCCTCATGAAGGTAAGTGATGTCTCCGTCACCGTTGACAAAAGCGAGCGAACCGGGGCGTGTGATGTCAAGGGTTGCAGCCGTTTCGACTCCTTTCATAAACGCATATGTTGTCAAGTCGACACCGTTGTCGCCCTCTTCGTCGTCATGAGCGTTTGCTGAATCGTGCCAGTCGCTGAGGGTCAAACTTCCAGCATTTTCAGCTGGGTCAGTGGACATGACGAGCACGGGCAACTCGGGTTGAGTGTTCCAAATGGCGTGCATGGTGGTGTGGCACGGATTGTTGCACCACTCGGCAGAAAATACGACGATGAATGCATTGCCACTCATGCGTTGATTGTCATAGGTTTCTCCGTCGTCAGCAACGGCAGAGAAGACAGGGAAGGCCAAAATTTCCTCTTCCTCACCACCGACGCATCCGCTCAGGGATGAGGTCGCTAGAAGCAGCAAGGTAAACAGGAGTGTCTTTGAGTGCATGGTGGTGGGGAAACCGGCGGGGTTTTCAACACTTGTCCAACCAAATCGCCCCCACACCTTCATTTGAAGTTCCGCGCTGGTTCGTTCATGCGCCTTACCAGATGGTTGTCGTTGGCGGTGCTGGTCATCCTCTTGACCCCCTCCACCGCTGCGCAAGATACGGTCGAGTGTGAAACGCCCGGTGATTCGGTCAATGACCGAACAGGTTGTTTGGATTCTGACGGCGATGGATGGTCCGATGCAGACATCAATTGGAACCTGAGCCAAGGCGCCGACGCCTTTCCAAACAACGCCTCCGAACATCGAGACCTTGACGGAGATGGCGTAGGGGATGTTGCGGACGACGACATGGACGGGGACGGTGCGCTTGACCAGGATGACGTTTGGCCCGAAGATCCAGGGATTTGGTCGGATTGGGACGGCGACGGCTACGCCGACCAGGGCCAACATCCTCTCTCGGACAACTGTCCCAACACAGCGGGGTCGAGTCGAATCCGATTGAAAGGATGCTCAGACATTGACGGGGACCTCATTCCCGATCAATACGATGACGACGCTGATGGAGACGGCATTCGAAACGAAATGGAACGGTCGGCTTCTTCTGGTACCGTTTTGTACGACCCGTTCAATGAATTCTCGACACCCCAGGACACCGATCAAGACACCATCCCCGATGTGTTGGACAACGACAACGACAACGATGGTTGGCCCGATGATGTTGAATTTGATCGAGGATCGGACCCCTTTGATGCCGATCAAACACCCTTTACGCTCTATTTTGGGGCCAACACGGGGATTTTCTACATCGGGGGATTGGGTCCGGGTTCGTTTGGGTTTGAATACAATGCAGATCATTTCGAACTGTCGCTCTCGGGCCTCAGCGAAATCGTGTTTGAAGAATTGGTGATTCCCCTCCTGTTGATTCCGGTGTACCTCGCTGTTTACATTTCGCGTCGACGGGAGTTTTACCGATGTTTGAACTCGATCGATGAGGCGAAGGGGAAAGTAGAACTGGCAGGGCTTGAACGAATCGTGAACCGTTTGGTAAAAGAACGAAAATTGAGGGTTTACCACGGTTTAGTGCTGCGAAATTCGATTGAAGAAAAAGAGTCGAATTTTGTTCTGAGGGGCGAGGAAGAATAGCCCCCAAGCAACCCGTCCCAACTCTTCGGAACAAAGGGTAAATGACCTACCGCACAACAGCGGACAACATGGTGGGCGAAGAACACGTGACAATGGTCCCCTCGCCACCCGGCCAACGCTGGGCTGCAGAGGTGAACGGGCAACAAGTTGAGGTTTTGGCCCCTTCAAATGCCGTGCTCTTGGACGTCCTTCGAGATAAGGTTGGCACCCTTGGCGTGAAGCGGGGTTGTGACCTCGGTACGTGTGGTTGCTGTGCTGTGATGATCGACGGTCAGCCGGTTTTGTCCTGTTTGACGCTTGCTGGTCAAGTCGAAGGCGCCGCCATCACCACCGTTGAGGGGCTATCCGACGGTGCTCATCTCGCACCCATTCAAACCTGCTTTGCAACTCATGGTGGCTCGCAATGCGGGTTTTGCACCCCTGGATTCTTAATCTCCTCACAAGCCTTGTTGAACGAAAACCCCGAGCCATCAAGAGAAGAAATTGCCGTGGCCATCGAGGGGAATCTTTGCCGATGCACGGGGTACCAACAAATCATTGACGCTGTTGAAGCAGCAGCTGCACTGCAGCGAGGCGAAGTCGAGACCTCTCCAGCAAGTTCGCCGCACCCCGACCCCCACCCGGTCGGACCTGAGGAACCAACGATGCCGCCAGGCCATGCGAAGTGATCATCATGGGGACCTACCGCCAACAACCCGGATCTTCATCTGGAGGCCAGCGACGAGACGGCAAGCGAGTGGCTGGAAAGCAGGTGTTCCCACCACCGGGTTCAGGTGGCTCCCACCCGACCATGCGCCCCCGAGACCTCAATTTTATTCCAGAGACCGTCGGCGGCAACGAACCCAAGCCTGCCGGCGACCACATTCACGACCGAGATCGGACCGGAACCACCGTCGGAAAACCGACGGCCCTGGTGGATTCAAACGCCAAAGTCACCGGCCAAGCATGGTACGGTGATGACGTGCGCCTTCCTGGCGAACTGATCGGGAAGATTCTACGTTCTCCTCATCATTACGCTCGAATCAAATCCATTGACACCTCTCGTGTTGAAGCCCTCCCTGGCGTGATCGCTGTAGCGACAGGCGAGGATGCGCCAAACCGATTCGGCGTGCTGCCTGTGACAAAGGATGAGCATGCAATGGCGGTCGAAAAAGTACGACACGTTGGCGACCTTGTGGCCTGTGTTGCGGCCGTGGATGAAGCCACTGCCATCCAAGCCTTGTCACTTTTTGACATTGAATGGGAGGAACTTGAACCTGTTTTTGATCCCAAGAAGGGTCTCGAAGACGTCGACGAACCCATCCACTGGCGAGGCAAGTACCATCTCGCCCGAACCAACGTACAGAAGCGCGTGTTCCAAGAGTTCGGAGACAGGTCTCTTGTGAGTTCACCAACCGCCTCCTCCCACGGCTCATGGACGATGAACGGCGTTCACCACGGGTTCACCGAACCTCATGCCGTAGTGGCGCATTGGGACCCAAACGGGCGTCTTCAACTCTACACGCCTCAACAGGTGCCGCACTACACCCACAGGGCCCTCTCAACGGTCCTCGATGTCCCCATGCACCAAATCAACGTCGTTCGCACTTTCGTTGGTGGAGGGTTCGGTGGCAAATCTGACCCGTTTCCCCACGAAATGTGCGCCGCCATCTTGGCTCGCCGCTCCGGGCGACCGGTGCGGATCACATTCGACCGAGAGGAAGTCTACTGGATCAATCGTGGTCGTCATCCCAGCCACATCGATGTGAAAATGACCGCCGATGATGACGGGAGAATCTCTGGTTTTGATATCGATGCTCTGATCGATGGCGGTGGTTTCGCTTCTTTTGGTCACGTGACTTCGTACTACAACGGGGTTCTGGCAACGGCCCCTTACGAACTCGGTTCATTCCACTACACGGGTGCTCGGGTTTGGACGAACAAACCCGCATCCGGTGCCATGCGTGGGCACGGCGCCGTGAACACTCGATGCGCCGTGGAAGTGGGCCTCGACGAGATGGCTGAACAGCTTGCCGTGGACCCCATCGATTTGCGTCTGGCCAACTTGCTCCCCCCTCATAGCCGCACCATCAGCGGCTTCCGCATCACCTCAAACGGCATGCGTGAGGCACTCGAGAAGGTCAGAGAAGGCTCAAATTGGGATGAGAAATTCCGACAATTGCCGCTCGGAAAGGGGATTGGTATCGGATGCGGCTTCTTCATCTCTGGGTCGGGGTTACCCATCCACTGGGACCCGAAAAATTTCCCACACGCCACCGTGCACATTCAGGTTGACATGGACGGCGGCGTAACGGTACATACCGGAGCTGCGGACATCGGCCAAGGTTCGACCACGGCTGTCGCTCAAGTGGTGGCGGAAGTGCTCGCGTTGCCCATTGAAATGATCCACGTCCGGAGCCATGAAAGCGACACCAGTCCCGTTGATCTGGGCTCCTACTCAAGTCGGGTTACGTTCATGAACGCCAACGCCGCCATCCGAGCCGCCATCGGTATACGCGACCAACTGCTGAAGGCTGCCTGGGAAATGCTGGGTTACCATCCCAACGTGTTGGTTCTCAACGACCGACGAATCTACTACAAGCATGATCCTGCTATCGGCGTTTCCTACCTTCAAGCCCTTCACAAGGCCCAGGAGGACACGGGCGCTCTCATCGCTCGAGGCGCTTACCGTTCTCCGCCCATGGGTGGTGTCCACAAGGGAGCAGCGGCAGGGCTTGCGCCGGCCTACTCGTTCTCTGCTTATGTCGCTGAAGTTGATGTTGACGTCGAAACCGGGCGGGTTTCGTGCACGAATGTATGGGCTGCTCACGACTGTGGCAAAGCCCTGAATCCATTGGCCGTCGCAGGTCAAATCATCGGTTCGTGTCACATGGGTCTTGGTCAAGTTATCTCGGAAAAAATGGTCTATGGGCGAACCGGCCATCTTCAAAACGCCAACCTCTTGGAATACAAAATTCCGTCCGTGCATGAAATGCCGCATGTTGAACCCATTATCGTTGAATCGAGCGACCCCGAAGGTCCCTTTGGGGCAAAAGAAGCCGGGGAGGGGCCGCTGCTTCCCATTTTGCCAGCGGTGGTCAACGCCGTTTACGACGCCGTTGGGGTTCGTTTGAGGGACCTTCCACTCACACCCGACATCGTGTTCAAGGGCATTGAGAAGCACATGAAGCGACTCAAGATTGACGACCCAGAAGACTTGCCTTGCCCTCGTTTGGAACACGGGCCTCTCCAGCCAACCCTTGTTGAGCGGTCGAACGAACACCGGATTCGGGATCAACGCCGACAGCGCTCAGAAGACACGTCTGCGTACGTTAACGGTGTTTTGTTTGGGTTTGATCCAAACGTGCCCCTTACCGACCAAGTTGAAGGATGGCGAGAAGCCGATGAGCCGTTGCCCGACCAA
>QXXW01000083.1:0-11266 GCA_009887255.1 Candidatus Poseidoniales archaeon
GCGATAAAACGACGGCTCGGTTGAAATTCGCATGGCGTACGCTGCCCATGCCACCTACAGGAACGAGAAGGTCAAATCACTTTGACCTATCATGAAAGGTGTCCCTCTGGATTGGACCATGCCAAGGCGCCAGGAATGACAACAATCGGATTCAACGGTAGGTGGAAGGACGTGTGGGCTTGATTTTTCCCCTCTCACAAAAGGTGAAGTTCACAACGTGGCCTTAAACGACTCAAGGACGGCTGGGTTGAGCGCTTCCCAGGGGAACGTTTGGCCGTTCGGTTGGCGCCCAAAGTGACCACCCGCCGCTGTCACGCCGTAAATGGGTGCTGCGAGGCCAAGATCCCGGATGATGTGTCCGGGCTTGAAGGAAAAATGGGCGTCGACAAGGTTAGCAATCGCCTCATCGGCGAGTTTTCCTGTGCCGAAGGTGTCCACACGGATGCTCACAGGGTCCGCCACGCCGATGGCATATGCCAATTGAATTTCGCATTCGGTTGACAAACCAGCAGCGACGACATGCTTAGCGGCCCAGCGAGATGCATACGCAGCAGAGCGGTCGACTTTGGTCGGATCTTTGCCGGAAAAGGCACCGCCACCGTGTCGCCCACGACCACCGTACGTGTCAACGATGATCTTGCGTCCGGTCAAACCGGCATCGGCGTATGGGCCGCCAGGATCGACAAAACGCCCGGTTGAATTGACGTGAATGGTGGTTGCATCGGTCATCAGCGCTGCTGGAACGATTGGGCGAATGACATGTTCAATGACTTGTTGTCGAACCCATGCTTGCTCGGCTTCTTCTGAGCCATGTTCGGCAATCATGTCCTTGTGTTGAACGGCGATGACGACGTTGTCAGCGTACATGGGTTGACCGTCAGCGCCGTGCGTCAGGGTCACTTGCGACTTGGCGTCGGGACGGGCCCATGGAAGGGTGCCGTCGAGACCGAGTTTGCTCACCTGGCGGGTCAAGGCTTGGGAGAGAGCGATGGCCAAGGGCATCCAGCGGCCTTGGTGTTCTGGGTAAGCTTCGGTTTCGTTGCACGCATAGCCAAACATCAGACCTTGATCTCCCGCACCCTGTTGGTCAACCGACTGCACCACACCTCGGTTTATGTGGGCGGATTGGCTGGTGATGAGTTCAATAACTTCGCACAGTTCCTCTGAGGTGGCATCCATGCCAATGCCGTGGTCGACATAGCCGATGGCCGCAGCGGTTTTTCGAGCGATGGCGACATAGTCGGGTGCGGAAATGCCAGAAGCAAGTTTGACTTCTCCGGCCAGGACGATATGTGATCGGTCTTCACGGCCCTTCACCAGCGTTTCAACGGCCACCTTTGCCTTCGGGTCAAGTGCAAGACACGCATCAACGATGGCATCAGAGATGGCGTCGCACAATTTGTCCGGATGTCCTGCCGCCACCGACTCAGATGTGAATAACCACGCTTGGCTCATGCCACCGGGTCTATGGGCTTCTATTCAAAACTTGCCGCTTTTTAACGGTCAGCGGAACAGCGGTGTGTGCCGTCAGGAATGAACCACAGCCTTCGCCGATTTCACGTACCGACGGTGTAATCGTCAAGGTAGGCAAGTTGGGCGTCGGTCAGCACGTCGATGCTAAAACCAAGGGTGTCGAGTTTGGTGGTCGCCAAGTCTTGGTCTTGCTCGGTGGTGATGTCGTAGACTTGCTTGCCCATTGAACCGCCTTCCTTGGCCAAGCGGCATAGGGAGAGGAATTGGTTGGCAAAGGACATGTCCATCACTTCCGAAGGATGGCCTTCTGCAGCGGCGAGATTGACCAAACGGCCACGTGCCAGCAAGAAGATACGGCGGCCGTCAGGCATGAGGAATTCCTCGTTGTCTTGGCGGATTGTTCGCACCGATGTTGCTTGAGCCTCCAAGTCAGTGATTTTGATTTCACAGTCGTAGTGGCCGGTGTTGCACACAATGGCTCCGTCTTTCATGTTCTCAAAGTGACGGCCGACAATGATATCTTCCATACCGGTCGCGGTGCAAAAGATGTCGCCGAGTTTGGCAGCCTCGTCCATTGGCATGACGCTAAAGCCTTCCATGACAGCTCGGAGAGCAGGAAGCGGGTCAACTTCGGTGATGATAACGTTGGCGCCCATGCCTCGGGCACGCATGGCAACACCGCTGCCACAATGACCGTATCCGGACACGACGAAGGTCTTGCCCGCAAGCAAGACGCTCGTGGCCCGAAGTATACCGTCAAGTGTGGACTGACCGGTTCCGTAAACGTTGTCAAAGTCCCACTTTGTCACGGCGTCGTTGACGGCGATCACCGGGTAGCGAAGGTCGCCAGCAGCCGCCATGGCTCGCAAGCGATGAACGCCCGTGGTCGTTTCTTCAGTTCCTCCGATGACGCCTTCAGCAAATTCGGATTTGTCTCCATGGACTCGAACGATGAGATCTGCGCCATCGTCAAGTGTGAGGGTAGGTTTGAATTCAAGCGTCTTGTCAATGGACCAGTAGAAGTCCTCGGTGGATTGTCCATGCCAAGCGTGGACAGAGTATCCCTCTCGCGCCAGCCATGCTGCGACACCGTCGTGGGTCGACAAGGGGTTGCACCCAGACCACGAGATTTCTGCACCCGCTGCGCCAATGGCTTCAATCAATACAGCTGTTTCCTTGGTGACATGGAGGCATCCAGCCACACGCATGCCAGCAAGAGGCTTTGTCCGCTCCGCTTCTTCTTTGAGTTTCGCCAAAACTGGCATGCGGGCACGAGCCCAATCCACCAAAAGCGCCCCTTCATCTGCGAGCCCCATGTCACGAACGGTGTAGATTTCACCTTTGTCCAAATCATCCATGAACCGCCGTGAGGCTTGCCCCTCTTGAACCCTGTCATGTGCCATGAAGAGGCCATGAAGATGGTTTTTTGCGAAACCCCTGATGAAAAAAAGACCGGTTCGTGGTGGAATGGGCACGCTCATTGAAAAGGCGATCACGAACCATGCCGATCGGTGTACAGATCGCAGGAACGTCAAGACCCTAACGCCTCCAATCCTACCCTCCATTCATCAAGCGAAGGATCGCACAGCGCCCCCCTACGGCGTTAATCAATCGCCGGAGTTGATATCGTTTGTTCGGGCTCGGATTCGTCCTCCATCGTCATCAGGAGCCGGTTCCGTCCGAAGATCATCGGAAGAAGCAAGACCAAGAGCAACAACAGCAGACCCGGGAAGCACCAAATCCAATTGATGCCTTCTTCTCGTACGGGTTCTTCACCGAGGTTCAAGCAAATTGAAATCGGGTCGGCGAACGGATCCGATTGGTTGGAATACGGGTCTGATTCGCAAGTCGTTTCCATCGAGTCGTTGTAGCCGTCGTTGTCGTCGTCCGTGTCCAAGGTCAAGTTGCCAAGATAACCATCGGGCAAGTCGTCAGGGAGGCTGTCGTTGTCACGGTCCTCGTAAACGGTGAGGGACATTGAAAACGATTGTTGGTAAACCGAATTGTTGGCCCAAACGACCAGTGTGACGGCCTCTTCTGTCGTGTTGGAGGGGGTGCCGCTAAGGCTGCCGTCACTCATAGTCACTCGAGCAGGGCCCCAACCAAACACAAGCCCGTCTGGCAATTCGCCATCCAACTCCCACGTGGTCACCTCCCCAGAACCGTTGATGACCGGCAAGAGTGGTGTCATGCTCTGGTTTACGATGAGGTCGGGGTATTGGGTTGTGTAAGCAACGGTGAACGGGAGATCAAGAGTTTCGTCAATGGTATCGCAAGAACCGTCGCCGTCCGTGTCGGTGGGTTGAACCAGTCGGTCCTTGCTGTCTGTTCCGCAAATGAATTCATCGTAGTCTCCCCACGTGTCGCCATCGTCGTCAAGGTCCTCAATGAGCGGTGGCTGGCTGACGGAGTCACCCGTGAGTTCATCGGGCAATCCATCCGCATCGGTGTCGCGGTAAGCGGCGGAGTCCAACGGGAAGGCGTCAGGTCCTGCCGTACACGTTTCGGTTATGGACGCCATAAGACCGTCGCAAACCCCGTCCCCATCGGTATCCTGTGACGCAACGGAAAACCAAATGGTGGTTTCAAACGTGGAGTTGCTGATGTTCACCCGGACGGTGTGGGTCGTGTTGATGGATTGGACGGTAGGTGCACCACCAATGGTGCATGAGGTGACGTTGAACGACAGGCCAGTTGGGAGAGCAGGTGACACTGAACAGGAAGCGTTGGTAACGTAGGTCATACCGCTGCTTGACTGCCCGACCGCACTGGCATTGTATCGAAACATGACCTGGGCCATTGGCTGGTCAAGGGCGAGGTCTTCACCCTCGATGTTGGCCGTGAAATTGGTTGATTCCGAACCCAATGCCCTTTGGGCTTGAGGTGTTGATTCCAACGTTTGCTCATCGGTGAACCATGCATTCAACGAACCGTGAATTCCAAGTTGAAACATCAGCACTGCGAGCATGCAAGCGGCCACCATGGTCCGTGTTGAAGAACCACGAGCCTCGACCATGCCAAAGCCACGAAGTGGAGTGTAAAAAGGGGACTGCACCCCCCCGCCGAACTCAATCGTTGTAGACGCCATGAATCACCTTGGATTCGGCGCTCATCAAGTGCTCGCTCACGGTCGCTTGCCGGAGACCCAAATGGTCGGCAACCTTGCGTTGCGTGCAGCGCCTTGGGCTGGAGTAGTATCCCAACCTCATCGCTGCGCTCAACACCTCAGACTGACGTGCAGTAAGGGTTCTCATGACCGACGGATTGTTCAGTCCGGCGGTCAACGTGGTCACCACGTAACGGGAACTCAAGAGGGCGTTCAAGGAGGAGCGAGCCTTCTTGACGTCCTCGACAGTACCTCGAACCGTGAGGTGCAAGATGTTCTTTTCAAGAACCGTTGGTGAAGTCCACCAGATCCCTTTGAACGATGCAAACAAACGGGGAAGTGGACCTGAGAAGGTGGCATCCACCACCGATTCTTTGTCGGTGCTTTCGATCACTTCGTTGATGGTGAGCGAATCATACTCGTTCTGAAGTGCGGAAGGATGGTTGTGAGCCACCTTGACAAGACAACGCAAATAAACCCCAGACTCTGATTGAAGTTGTGTCAAAAACTCGATCCGTTCAAGTGAACTGAACCAAGATGACCCGGGGAGTGAAGTGTGGTCTTCTGCTTTGATGATGGTTTGCATGTACCGTAGACCGATGTCCGTCATACCCTGTCATGACAGGTCATGTACCTCAACCTTGCCCTTTTGGTGTTGGACGAAAATCACAGGTGGCTCCTGCAAATTCTCACGTCTTTTGGTCAGCTTTCTCCGGCCTCAAACATGTTGAGGACTCGGTTGAGTTCACGCAGCGATTCTTCAAGAGTGGCCCGTTCGTTCTTGTCGAGTTCGGGGTCGTCCAGCCGCTCGTTGATGGCTTCTATTTCGGCCCTTGCGGTGGCTCGTTCTTGAGCCAGAGCCTTGTCTTCCTTGATCATCTGCAAACGAGCACGGCGCACGTTGGTGGCCTTGCGTTGCTTGTTGTAGGACTCCTTGTATTGGGCTCCGATTTCCACAGAAGTGGGGAACGGGATGCCGATGCCTTCTCTCTTGAAACGCTCGTCAATGAACTTGAAGAGCCAATCCTTGGCCACAAACTCATCGGCGTAGTCTTCAACCCAGCCGTACATGCGAAAGATCTTGGCGAAGTCACCGAGTTCGTTCAACAGCACACGAGGCTCGGGGTCGTTGAGAACATAGGGGCACTCTCGCATCAACTGAAGAACCGTGTACTTGACGTGGGCGATGTCTTCATCGTATTCGACTCCAACATCAAGCACCAGGGAAATTCGACGCCCTTTGCCTCCACCACCGCCACGAGCGTGATTGATTACGGTAGAATTGACGAGGTTGTTGTTGGGAATGACGACCAAATTCTCGCCGATCGTCAGGATTTTGGTGGACAAGATACCGACCGAAACGACCGAACCGAGATGTCCGTCGACCTCAATGCGGTCACCGACCTCAAAGGGTTGGTCCAGAGCCAACATGAACGAGTTCACAATGTTGCCCAAGGTTTGCTGCATGGCCAACCCGATGATGAGCGAGAAGACCGCCAAGGAAGCCAGCAAGCCAAGCAGTTCGAAGCCGAGAACTGCGAGAGCCAAGTAAAGGCCTCCGAACCAAACGGACGAACGGAGGAGGAAAATAACCAGAGAATTGCTTCCCGAAACGGTGACGCTTTCAGGGTTGGTGAACCTGTCCAAGATCACGGGGATCATGATCTTGATGGCCACGCTGGCCAAAGACGTCGTCAACAGGATGTAGGCGGAACTGAACAGCGGGTCGAGGGCTGTGTTCAAGTCGTGATCTTCGCTCAGTACCCACAACATCGTTAACTGAATGCCCACCAAGACAATGAAGGAATACAGCCGTTGTGTGACCGGTTGGTAGAGGTGATCGTCCCACTTGAATGTCGTTGCTCGCACGAAGTCCAAGACGACTTTTTTCATCACAAAACGGACGACACCAAGGACGATGAGGGTGCTCAGCAGACCTACGCCCCACTGCATGATGGGGTCCAAGTTGTTTACTTGGTCAATGAAATTGTCAAGGGTGCTCATGGGCTTCCACTGCTGGAACGCCCTTTCACCACCTCTTGTTAAGTCGTTCGTATTGAGAAGGAGCGGGTTTGCGATACACCACCCTGTCGTTCAGGGCCATCGAAATACATCCATTGAAAAGGCGACCGCACCCGTCTTTGGACATGAGCGAGCGCTTTCACCGCATGGCTGAATGGCTCCTTCCACGGCGCCGCGGAGCCCACATAGCGGTGTTTTTGCTCACGGTTCTGATGATCCCCGGGGCCCTGACCGCCCTGCAACCCATCGACATGGAATCCTACGAAATGGAATCGCCCGAACTCACGGCGCAAACGATTGTTGACGGTGAATTCCCCAATGCTGAAATCATCCTCGGCTTTCTGGTTACCGTTCGCGACCCCGACACCGTTCCACCCCTTGACGAATGGGAGCCAGTCCCCCGAATGGCCGACGGTGCTCCCGATTACGCAGCACTTGTTTCCCCCTCGGACATGTTGCCGGCCGGTGAACCGTGGAGCGGGATTGACGCTCCTACAGGGGGCATCCTCAACCTCACCGTGCTGCGGGAACTTGACCAAAAACTGGAACTGGTGACTCAGCACGCCCTCGCACCTGCCCTCAAACCGCTTGTCAACGATGTGACGGGGCATCAATCCAACGGCGCCATCTCGCTTTCGGACCACTTCCGTGGCTTCATGAACAACACCTCAATTCTGACCCAACCCGGCTTGACGCCTCAGGGTGTTGTCACCGAACCGCCGACCAATTGGACGGATTGTTTCCCGTTGGATTGCCTGAACTTTGACGACCAAAACATCACGCAAGCGCACATTGACATGGCGGCTTCTCGCATGGCGGACGCCTCAAACAACAATTTTCTGCGCTGGATCTCCCTTGACCGAGGATTCCGGGCCGACTACACCGCCCATCAAGAAGGGCCCATTTACGGTCGCTTGACCTCCAACGGAACATGGGAAGATGCGTTGTGGGGGCGTGGACGCTGGACTGGATCCTCAACATGGCTGCTGGTCCAGCTGGACCGGACCGCTCTCACCGAAATGGGATGGGAAATGGTGTGGAAGGAAGCCCACCAAGAAACAAAAGTTCAGTTCACTGACGAAGGGTTTCGCGTGGGTGGTTACCGGCTTGACAACAGCCATCTCCTGCTCCATCCGCCACAATACACCTCCGAATCTTGCCAAGAGCTCCAGGCCGACGGAGCAGGATGCGCCACCGAATGGACCTACATGGACCTCGAAGGACATTTGCGGTCCAACGACCGAACCACCGTCACCTTGTTGTTGGGTCAAGGCGTGAACGTTGAGGTCAATCGCGAACTCCAATCCAGTGCGGGTCTCATCGTGTTGATGGGCTTGGCCATGACAGCCTTGCTCTACGTGAGCCTGCGACGATGGTCCGATGTGGCCATTGTTGGCATCGCCCTCGGCGGGGCCTTGTTGTGGATGCAGGGCTTGATTGGCCACTTCTCAAACCTCACTGGATTCATGGGCATCAGCATCATTGCCCGCTCTCAATTTTCAAACTTGTTGCCAATCTTGGTCCTGGCGCTCGGCATCGACGATTCACTGCACGCTCTGCACAGGTACAAGGAAGAGCGCGCACAGGGCAAGACCTCGCATGAGGCGGGGTCCATCACCCTCTCTCGGGTTGGCCGAGCCATCACCCTCACCTCCATCACAACCGTTTCTGCCTTTGCAGCCAACTTGTTCAGCGACATCGCAGCCCTTCGCTCGTTCGGGGTTGAAGCGGCGTTCGGAATTTTCGCTGCGTTCGCCCTCACCGGCATTTGGGCGCCGTTGTTGCGCGTCAGCATGGACGACTGGCTGGACAGCAGGGCCAAGAAAAAAGCGGATGGCGAAATCAAATCCCTCGTCAATCCATCCTGGCTCAAAGGCGTCACCAAGGCCTCTGGACAGCGCCGCAACGCCATGCTGATCACGTTCGTCGCCTTGTTGTTCACCGTCCCGTCCGCATGGGGCATGGCACAACTCGAAGGGGACTTTGCCATCGAAGATTTCCTCGATGAGTCGTCGGATTTTGCCGTAGGTGTGGATGAGATTTCCACCCGATTTGCTGACGAAGGCGAACCTGCCAACCTTCTCATCCTGGGGGACGTGCTTGACCCGAGAGTCTACGCTGCCATCGACGTGTTCCGACAGGAATTGGATGCACTTCCCGAAGGCGTTCCCGACAAGATTACCCGGCAACCCGACGGCACCATTGACATTCTCGCTCTGGACGAAATGGTGTTTGCGGCCCAAGGAAGCCTCGTGCTCAACAGCACGCCCTTTGAAGCGGCAGGATGGCAACCTGAAGTCGACGGGCACGGAATGAATTGCAGTTTGGCGGGCAGCGGCCCGCTGATGGACACCTCTGACCGAGACTGCTTGGCGTTCTTTTACGGCTTTTTGTCAATCCACGGCGTCCCGGGTGTCGGCCCCATCCCTGACATTCCAGCCAGCATCGTCCAGCTTTACATCATGCCCGTGATCGAACTTGACCCTCTGGCCCCTTGGCTGGATGTCAACGGTGAACCCGCTGCATACAACATGATGCAAATCCGCTTCGGCATGACTCAACCGGAAGATTTCCCCGGCATGACCGGGGGAGTGGACGAGGTTTGGCGGGATTTGGAAGTGTTCACCAACCTCTCAAGCGGGACGTACGAAGAGCCTGGAGAGAAAGAAGACGATAAGCCGCTCACCTGGGTCATGCTGACCGGCCGACCCATCACCCGATTCACGGCCGCCACCGCCATGCAGGATGAAATGCAATCCTCGCTGGTTTTGGGCTCTTTGTTCGTCTTCATTTCCCTGAGCGTTGGCTTCCGTTCCACAAAACAGGCAGCCGTCACGTTTGTGCCCATCCTGTTGGTCGTCGTTTGGCTCTATGGCCTCATGTACGTGGCCGGAGCCTCTCTCAACATCGTTACCGTCACCATCGCCACCATCTCGCTGGGGGTTGGCATCGATTATTGCATCCACGTCACGGAACGCTATCGTGAAGACAGGGACAAGGGATTCACCCACGAAGAAGCCCTCGTCGCCGTTGGTGGAGCATGCGGCTTGGCTCTCTTGGGCTCAGCCACATCCGACATTGCAGGGTTCCTCGTCATCGCCCTCTCACCGATGGGTTTGTTCGCCAATTTCGGTGTGTTTTCCGCCGCCATGATCGCCCTCTCCCTGTTCGCCAGTCTGGTGCTGACCACCGCAGCCCTCGGCCTCGTTCACCGAGCGCCTCCTGAAGAATCCGTGTCCCCGGATCCCAACGGTTCGGCTGTGCCCACAGAATGATTCACTGCTGAGGGTTGTTCGTGAGCCGTCCGGGCGTTTTGCATCGATCAAGGAACGAACAACCGCCTCAACAATCGGTGACTTCATCAAGGATTGGGCCTCGGGTCAATCTGCCGTCTTTGGGGTTGACCCCGGGAAGGTGGTGGCATCATGACAGGCAATGAACCCGACAAGGCCGACGACAGCGAAGATGGCGATGAAGACTGGATGGCGTACGCTAACGCCGGCTTCGGAGAAACAAATTATTCCCTTTGGGACGATGTTGAGGAAACCACAGAGGCCCCCGAACAAAACGTGGACGCCAATGACGAAATGGAAGCGGTCGACCAGTTGGGCACCCACATGGAAGAAATTCCAAGAGCCCCCTCGCCCGCCGGTCACAAACACCTCGTCCGAATCGGGACCTGCGACGCTTGTCTTGGCCGGGTCGGCGGGAAGCGACATTACGGTCAACTGTTGGAAGAGGCCGGTAGCGATGTCCGTCAACTCGTACTGGACAGGGACGCTCATTTGAGCACTGCCCGAGAACATGAACCGCTGTGCCCGTTTTGCGAGAATTTATTCGAAGAAGTGGACCTTCTTGCCGACATCATTCACGACGCTATTCAACCGTATGAAGTCGGTCGGCTCCAACTTGGGGCTCGTTTTCCAAAGGACCAAACCGAGGGAGAAGAAGAATTGCGGAAGCGATTCGGGGCGGGCGGTAGCGACCCGCTGAAGTCCTCCTTGGTCAACGGCATCGCACGAAACCTCAGCGACCGCCTTGACGGGGTGAACATGGTGAGCGAAAAGCCCGACGTGCTCGCCTTGATCGACGTGCTGACCCTGACGGTAGACCTGGACATCCGAGCCGTCTACGTCTACGGCCGTTACCGCAAACTGGAGCGAGGCATACCCCAGACACGATGGCCGTGTCGAGCCTGCAAGGGCCGAGGATGCGAACGCTGCGGACAAACCGGATTGCAGTACGAGCGCAGTGTTCAGGACCTCATCGGGGACCCGATGCTCAACGCCCTCAACGGCAAAGATCACGCCTTCCACGGCATGGGTCGAGAAGACATCGATGTGAGGTGCATGGGCCGAGGTCGCCCCTTCGTGATGGAGATTAAAGAACCGATCAAGCGAGCGTTCAGCGCTGCCAAACTGACCGAGATCATCAACAAACATGCTGGTGGCTCGGTGGAAGTGTCCTCCCTGCGGCCATCGACCCGAAAGGAAGTGGTGCGAATCAAGGACACGCCTGCAGAAAAATCCTACACCATTCGGTTCACGCTTGAACCGATGAATGAATCCGAATTGGCCGTTCTAACCGCACCCGTGGACCTGACCGACGGCGGTGGAAAAGGCCGCAACAAAAAGCGTCGACGGCAGCGTCGTGGCGACAAAGGGT
>QXXW01000084.1:0-11980 GCA_009887255.1 Candidatus Poseidoniales archaeon
CGTACATGGCCAAAGGCTGGCCCACATAGACGCATTTCAATTCATCCCCTTCGCGTTGTTTGACGGCAACCTTTGGATACATCTGATCCTTCGGGGAGACACAGATCCAATCCAACAATCCATCCGGTATGGCGATTGTTCCGTTGGTCTCTACGGATAGAGTATAACCACGTGCTTTGAGCAGCCGAGCCAATGGCCAAAGGTCGTTGAGCATGGGTTCACCACCCGTGAAGATGATGCGCCTGCACTCATGTTTCATGACCTCTGAGAGAACATCAATGGCTGTCATGGTTGTGTATTCGTCAAAGTTCGTGTCGCACCATTCGCATCTGAGGTTGCACACACCAAACCTCACAAAGACGTGAGGAATTCCTGAATGGAAGCCCTCGCCTTGGACGCTGTGAAAAATTTCCACAATGTTGTACATCTGAGCCAAATCCGATGGGTTGTCCATCGAGGCCCCTCCAGATCGGTCACAAGGTTCCATTGACATGCCTCACAATACAGGCTGGTGGATCAGTTGCATCAATTCCGTTCGTGCTTCACTCTTTTCAAAAAAGACACCACGCATGGCGGATGTGGTCATGATGGCGTTTTGTTTGGCAACTCCTCTGCATTGCATGCACCCGTGGGAGGCTTCTAAGATGACAGCAGCTCCAAGGGGTTGCAAGTGGTTTACCAAATCATCCGCAACATGTTTCGTAATTCGTTCCTGGTTCTGGAGTCGACGTCCGTGAAGGTCCACCAATCTTGCCAATTTGCTAATGCCGATGATCCTGTCAACAGGAATGTACGCCACATGCGCACGCCCGCGGAAAGGCTGGAGGTGATGCTCGCATGTTGAATGGAATTCAATGTTCCTTAGCAAGACAATCCCGTCGTATCCCTCACCGTTAAATGTTGCATCAAGCAACGATTCTGCGGATTGTTTGTACCCTGCAAACACCTCATCCCAGGATTCAATCACACGCATCGGGGTTTTCATCAAGCCTTCACGATCAACATTTTCCTCCCCTTCAAGATAGCCCAAGAGGGTTTTTACAGCATTCTCAGCTTCTTTCTTTGTTGTCATTGTTCATCACCACGTCCTTGTCGCCGATCCACCTCATCAAGATGGTCAAGCATTTTTCGACATGCAGTTCGCACCGCATCGGAGAAACTCACAAATTTTTTTTCAGCGCCAACATGCTGACGAATGTCGTCGAGCAATTCGGTTGGCATGTCAAGGGACACCTTTGGCATGACCATCCCTCAAGAATCGAATAAATAATCTTATGCGAATACTGAGGGAATACATGATGGCGAAAACCACCCCTGCATTTTCACATTTTATCCCAACGTTCAAAGTGGGGCTAGCGGTCCTTGCTATCATGATGATGGCGCAGTCTCCCTTGGACCGGCTAAAAAGCATACGGGGACGTGTCGGTTCCGTTCATTCAACAGGACTCAATGACAACGAGATTCTACAATTTTTGGAGTTGGACCCCAAACTGAACCTTGCAATCGGAGAGGCATGGGATGTGTTTGCACAATTGGAAACCGAATTTGGCAGTTTGATGGAGAAATCTGAACTTGACCTCATTTCCACGCTTCAAGAAGGTTACATCAATTTCTACAATCCAGCGACTGTCAATCCATACGTTGCCATTGCAGCTCGTGGCCCTTGGGTCATAACATCTCACGGCGCCGTTATCCACGACAACGGAGGCTATGGGATGCTTGGAGCAGGACATGGCCCCCAAGCCATCACCGAGGCGATGTCAAAGAATTGGGTCATGGCCAACGTCATGACGCCTTCGTTTTCACAAAAGCGACTCGAAGAACGCCTGCGTGCTGAACTTGGACACACACGCGGTTCTTGCCCGTTTGACAAATTCATCTGCATGAACAGCGGGTCAGAATCGGTGACGGTTAGCATGCGGATAGCCGATGTGAATGCGAAGCACATGACAGGTGTCGGAGGCCGTCACGAAGGCAAGACGATCAAAATCATGGCGATTGAACAAGGGTTCCACGGCCGAACGGACCGTCCTGCACAAATGTCACATTCGTGCAAGAGCAAATACGATCAACACTTGGCAAGTTTCCAACAACGGGACAATTTGATTTTGATTCCTGCTAACGATGTCGCAGCGCTTCATGCTGCGTACGCGCAAGCAGACCACGACAATGTGTTCATTGAACTCTTGGCCATTGAACCCGTGCAGGGTGAAGGCAACCCAGGGCAATGCGTGACAAGGGATTTTTACGATGCGGCTCGAGCGATCACGCAGAATCACGGCACCCTCCTTCTGGTGGACTCCATTCAAGCCGGCATACGTGGCCAAGGTTCTCTTTCAGTGGTTGATTACGATGGATTCCAAGATTGTGAGGCACCGGATTTGGAAACATGGTCGAAGGCACTCAACGCAGGACAATACCCCTTATCGGTGCTCGGCATGAACGAAACGGCCTCGAAACTCTACGTGACCGGAATATATGGCAACACCATGACCACCAATCCAAGGGCATTGGAAACCGCCGTTGCTGTGCTTGAACGAATGACGCCCGAACTGCGAATGAACATTCGTGAACGAGGACAAGAATTTGTTGAGAAATTGAAGGGGCTGCAGGAAGAATTCCCCGATGTCATCACGAAAGTGCAGGGCACAGGTTTGCTTTGCAGCGCCGAACTCGAACCTCACGGGTTTCCAGTGGTTGGGCTCGACGCCGTAGAACCGTGGTGTCGCCGGCGCGGTCTTGGTGTCATCCATGGTGGCGTTAACGCCCTCAGATTTACCCCGCATTTCGAAATCACATCGAATGAGATCAATCTTCTGATTGGTATTGTCCGAGAGGCTATTCTCGCCTTTAAGGGCCAATAAACAAAGGGTCGCTTTCATATTCATCAGCACGGTGAATCGGTCAAGAGAGTGTTGTAACGATGTCCTCTCGGTTAAATTGCCGTGCTGCATACAATGCAGCCAACGTGGCATATACGGCCGAACTTATCATCCACACCAACACATGAACGGGAACCACACGGTTCAACAACAATTCTCGCAGGGCCAACAGTACATTGACCACGGGAATGGCGAACCAGAACAGTTCAATCCCGTCCAAGTTGATGACTTGCGTAAACAGGGCGGGGAACAAAATCAGAAGCACGGCTGGCCCGAGAACAGAGCCCGCCTCTTTCACGCTGTGGGCCCGCATTGCCAATGCCAACTCAAACGCCACAACGGTGATGGCAAACAAAAGAACGGCCACACAAAGCAACGCCACTACACCGAGTGTCATCGTTGGTGCAGAGATGATGTCCGATGTGGCCAAATAACCTATGGCGAACGTCAACCCAGCAATTTGGAGCAACACTCCTGCCGCTGTAATCGTCGCCACAGCCAACCACTTCCCAAAAAGCAGCTCCGCACGCGTGCATGGTAACCCCAGCAGGGCCTCAAGTGTGCCGCGCTCTCGCTCACCTGCTGTCATGTCAATCGATGGTTGGATGGCCGATGAAAAGGTCCACACAGCAAGAACAAGAGGGATGAAAAGTGAAAGGGCAAGGCCCGCTTGCTCACCTTTACTGGCCACGTCACCTTGGGCTATGGTACCGTTCCACTGAAGAGGATTCAGTGTTGCTTCAGGGTCCAAATCCACAGCGACCAAACGGTTTCTCGTTTCGTTTTGCTCCCATTCTCCTAAATTCAAGAGAACTCGGGAACGTGCTTCGTTGCTCTGTTCGGATGTCGACATGTGCAAAACGGCGTATTGCCAAGTGCTGTTGTTGGCCCTTACGCGTACCACAGCGTCCACTTCACCGCTGCGTAGTTTTTCCATAGCAGTGCCGGGCTCAGTGAGGTTTTCCACTGCATCCAGTTCAGCGAAGGTGAGGTTGATGCTTGAGTATTCCAGTGCGTTTTGAAAACCGTCTGGAAGGTCATCGGCTTGCAACTCCACATCGACCACCAACTCATCCAATTCTTGGGCCTCGGCTTCCAACAACAACGGAAAGAGAATGAACAAGAGGGGAAACATCAGAACGGGAATGACCAGAATCGCGACAATTGTGCGCCAATCACGAACGAATTCCACCAGCTCTTTTTTGGCGATCGTCGTGATTCGCATTCGAGTGCTATTCATCTTCTTCACCTCCTGCATCGGGTGTTGTTGGCGTGAAGAACCCTCTCCACATTCGACTCCAGCCCTTTGCGGGTTGTTCTTCAACATCAACACTTCGTGCCTTGTCACTTGACAACGCCACGTATGCCTCTTCCAACGTTGTTTGTCCAGTCAGTTGAAGCAATTCCTGCGGAGTACCATCGGCTCTAATCTCACCGTTGTGGACAATGATGATTCGAGAACATACCTGCTCTGCTTCTGGAAGCTGATGCGTCGAATAGACGATGGTTTTTCCGTCCTCACCCAGCGTTTTGACGAGTTTTTTGACGGTTCTTGCGCTGGTCACATCCAGTCCAGCCGTTGGCTCATCAAGAAGGAGAAGACTCGGGTGGTGCGCCAAGGCCCGAAGCAATGCAGTCTTTTGGCGCATACCTCTTGAGAAACCCTTCGTGTGTCGCCCAAGATGTGGTGTCATGTCGAGTAAATTGGCATAATGGAGCGTCCGTGCCCATGATTCCTCATCCGTCACACCATGGAGCCTCGAATGGTAACGAATGTTCTCCCACGCCGTCAATCTACTGTACAAACCGGTGGACTCGGGTACAACACCCAAATGGTGCCTTCCTGATTCTACGGTCGTTCCATCTGCCATTTGCAGCGTTCCTTTTGTGGGGCGATACACGCCGGCCAACAATCTGAGCAGTGTTGTTTTTCCAGCCCCGTTGGACCCTACAAGACCGATGATTTCGCCTTTGTTTATGGTCAGCGAAATGTTGTTCAACGCTTGAACTTCGCCAAACAGTTTGGAAACGGATTGAACCTGCAACAAAGTATCGTCCATGTGGTCAACTCGCACGGCCGGATTCCACCGCCCAATTGAGCCCAGGGTGCTTGGTTTCTAGTCGCTTTGCACGCGACAACGTGGAACGCAGGTGACCGTGCACTTCGCTTTGTGTGATCCCCATCTCAACCAGATGCGCCACCATGTGAATGGCGCCCTGCACAGCGCCTGCGTCGAGGTAAGCATCGTTGCTGATGCGACGTCGCAATCGCAAATCTTCCAAACGGCTGATGAGAAATTCCACTTCAAGTTTCAATCGTGGAGCGTCAATGTGAGGCAATGCTAACAAATCATCTATGCACGTGCGCATGGATGTAGAGAGTTTGTGAACTCCTATATTCATTTTGAAGATTATGCCTGTGCCAATTCGACAAGCACCCCACCGGTTGATGACGGATGAACAAATGCGATTTTCATTCCACCAGCTCCAATACGTGGAACCTCATCGATCAATCGAACACCGTTTTCCATTAGGTGGGCCAACAATCCCTCAAGGTTTCCAACGCGAAAACACAGTTGTTGAATTCCAGGACCCCGCTTTGACAGAAAACGTCCAATGGGGGTTTCTGCAGATGTTGGCTCCAGCAATTCTATTTTTGATGGTTTTCCGTCGAACTTCGTTGATGTTGAAAAAAACCGTGTCTTTACTCCTTGGTCGGCCACCACTTCATCGGAGCCCCCCTGCACAAGACCGATCAATTCCCAAAACCGACTCGCTGGGTCAAGGTCATGTGTTGCAATACCGATGTGGTCGATAAAAATAGGGCCAAACGTCATACGATCACCTCAAAATCCACTGGGCGCCATGTACGTCCCAAACACAGCCTTCATTTGACCTACAATTTCACCAAGTGTTGCCCTGACACGGACGGCGTGGATCACATGAGGAAACAAATTCTCACCGTTGCCGGCTGCCCTAAAGACGGACTGAAGCGCTTCTTCAACGTCGTTGTGGCTCCGATCTGCGCGCAACTGGGCCAAGGCAGCGCATTGGCGCTCCCCCAATGCCGGGTCGATTTTCATCACTGGAATGCTTCGTTGCTCGTCCATGACGCCATGGTTGACGCCAACGATTCGTCGACGGTCATTTTCAACATCGTTGAGGTGGCGATAAGCGGAATTGTGAATTTGTTGCTGAGGCCATCCTTGCTCAATGGCCGCCATGGCTCCTCCGCGGCTTTCAATTTCGTCGATCAACGACTTGGCTTCAGCGTAAACCACATCTGTAAGACGTTCGACGAACCACGAACCGCCAAGGGGGTCCACGACATCGGCAGCACCTGACTCTTCAGCGATGATTTGTTGGGTCCTGAGGGCAACGGTTGCCGATTCTTCTGTTGGCAGGCCCAACGCTTCATCGTACGAATTGGTGTGCAAACTTTGTGTCCCGCCCAAAACGGCAGCAAGTGCTTGGATGGTTACACGGGATACATTGTTCAACGGTTGCTGGGCGGTGAGACTCACACCCGCAACTTGTGTATGGAATCGGAGTTTGAGTGATTTTTCACTTGCAGGCTGATAGCGTTCCTTGAGCAGATCGTGCCAGAGCGTACGGGCGGCTCTAAATTTTGAAATTTCTTCAAAAAAATCATTGTGGCAGTTGAAGAAAAAGGACAACCTCGGTGCAAAGTCATCGATGTCAAGACCCTGCTCAATGGCAGCATCAACATAGGCGAGAGCGTTGGCGAGTGTAAAACCCAGTTCTTGCACCGCGGTGGAACCCGCTTCTCGAATGTGGTAGCCAGAGATGGAAATGGTGTTCCACTTAGGCACATGTTTCGTGCAATATTCGAATATATCTGTGATGAGCCTCATGCTTTCTTTTGGGGGAAACACGTAGGTTCCACGGGCGATGTATTCCTTCAAAATATCGTTTTGAATTGTCCCTCTGAGATCGCTTTGATGGGCACCTTGTTCTTCTGCCGCAACGATGTACATGGCCAGAAGGACCATGGCAGGAGCGTTGATGGTCATGGAAGTGCTGACTTTGTCAAGTGGAATTCCATCGAAAAGAATCTTCATGTCTTCAACGCTTGAGATGGCAACCCCTACTTTCCCTACCTCGCCGTAAGACAATTCATCATCGGCGTCCATTCCGAGTTGTGTTGGCAGATCAAAAGCGACCGATAACCCCATCTGGCCTCGTTCGAGGAGGAGTTTGAAACGTTCATTGGTTTCTTGGGCACTCGAAAACCCAGCATACTGGCGCATGGTCCAAAACCGAGATTTGTACATTGAACCATGGATCCCACGAGTAAACGGTGCCTCACCTGCTGGAGACCTGGATTGGAGTTGACCATTCCCTGGCGGTTCAGATTCTGGAAGCGGAAGGCCGCTGAGGGTGTTCCATGTGTCCTTGCGTTCACTCACCATGTCAACGACAGGGGGAAACCCCTCATGAACACTCGCTTCAAACTCAGTGATGATGGCCGCCTGGGCCGTGAGCATGGCCGTGAGCCAGCTCTTCTTCGGAGGCGGTTCGGACTTCAACCACTTCGACAGAAAAGGTCAATGACTTGCCCGCAAGAGCATGGTTGAAATCCGCAGTCACGGAATCTTCTGTCAGTTCGGTTACGAGGAACGGTGCTGGCCCGTGGGGCATTTGTGCCACCAATTGCATGCCAACTTCAAGCGGTGCTTGTTGCTCAAGTTCTGTGAAATTGGAGCGCTCTATTTTCATGATTGCTTCAGCATCGACCTGACCGTATGCGTCGTCGGCCTCGAGTGTGAATTCAACACGGTCACCAGTGGTTTTCCCGATCAAGTTGGCTTCAAAGCCCGGTATCATCTGTTTGTGTCCGACCAAAAACGTAAGTGGGTCTCGACCTTCGCTTGAATCAAACACTTCTCCTGAGTCGGGGAGTGTTCCGGTGTAATGCACGCTAGCAACGCAGTTTTCTTCAATTTTAATTTTGTCTGACATCGTGTTCATCTCCTGGTGGTCATACGGTTGACAAGTTGTCGCAATTCGTTGGCGACGTTTTCGGTGAGAATAAGTTCCTCAACTTTTTGTTCAATAAATTCGTGCGATTCAGAGACTCCAGAGCGTTCTCCTTTTGCCCAAATCTGACCCAAAACGTTGGATCGATGCTCTTCTGCAATGTCAGGATTGTTGAGGATGTCCTTTGCAGCATACTTGTATTCCAAGTATTTTTGACGGTTCAATCGGCGTTCTGGCTTTTGTTTACCGCCACCAGTCTTGTCAAAACGACGGCGCTTGCGTCGGCGGTCATGGGTTGGCTTCACATTGGTCTCAATTTTCTTGAAGATGTTTTGAGGCGCAGGAGAGTCAGCCGATGGGGCAGTTGCTGCATCTTGGATTTCCTGATCCAGAACCCCAGGTGCGACGGTATCAACGCCACCCTCCAATTCGGTTTCTGGTACGATGACTTCAACCACTTCTGCGTGGTTGACGACGGTTTCAGCAGCATTTTTCTTCAATTCTTCTGACTTTCGACGCAATTCCGCCAAACGTTCTTCTCTGGATTGTTTGGTCACCATTCCAGGATGACCGTCGTTTCGGGGCTTTTTTTGGTTGTGAACAACATCAGCGGGTTTGATGACGGGTGCTGAAACATCTCCCTTCTGGACCAGTTTTTTACGAGCATCTGCCTGCTTTCTTAGGAGGTCAGCTTGAATGTCTTGCTTGGGTGCCGGCTCCTGTTCAACGGGTGGCGGAGCACGGCGGCTTGCCTGACGGTCTCGTTCATCTCGGCGACGGCGTGCCTGCTGCGGAGCGTCCTTGGCGAATGGATTGAACTCCTGCTTGCGTGGCCGTCTGCGCTCGATGGATGAATCCCCCGTTGGCAGGGGTACGCCGACCTGTTAAAACGGTATGGGGTCCAAAGACTACGCCCACTGAATTGGTGTCTGGTCCGTTCTCAAATACTGATTGATAGCGCTCTGGCTTAGATGCGTGGTTCGGTTTTGAAGTTCGAGGAATCCAAGCAGAGCAATCATTGTGCCGTTGTCAATGCAATACATCTTCGGAGGAGCATGAGATGACCCTTCTCGATCCATCGCCATCATGTTGCTCATGGTACGCATTCGTTCGTTGCACGCAACGCCACCTCCAAGCAACAACTCACTTTTTCCAGTGTGCGCCATGGCGCGTTCTGCAACTTCGACACACGATGCAAAGGCATGTTCTTGCAACGACCAACAGACCGCATCCAGTTCTGTACCGCTTTCGACCAGCCGCTGTGCTGCCGTCAACAATCCGGAAAACGCAAGGTCCATTCCACGCACTGCATAGGGAAGTTCCAGTCCGTCCATTGTTGGATTGGGGCAACGTTCGAGGTAAGCTGATGCCAGTTGTTCGATTTTGGGCCCACCAGGGAAAGGAATTCCCTGGAGCCTCGCGAATTTGTCCAACATGTTCCCAATGCCGATGTCCAATGTTTCTCCAAGAACTCGGTATCGACCGTTGAGTCTTGCGATGACTTGCGTGTTTCCGCCGGAAACATACAGCAGAACCGGATCATGACATCCACATTGTTGGCGGCCAATTTCAATATGCGCCACACAGTGGTTGACACCGATGAGAGGCACATTCAAACGAGTGGCGATGCCCCGGGCGATTGAAGCCCCCACGCGCAAGCATGGTCCAAGACCGGGACCCTGCGAATACGCAACGCCTGAAAGTTCGTCTTGATTGACCCCATGCATCTCAAGGACTCTGGCATAAAGCCCCGCTGCCACATCTTTGTGGTGGTCCGCAGCTTCCCGGGGATGTATGCCTCCCTCATCCGGCCTCAAGGTGTCGGATGCCGCAGGGTAGGGTTTGCCGTCCGCATCAACCAATCCAAAGGACAAGGTGTGTGCCGTTGTCTCAATGCCCAGCGTCCAACCGGTCATGATTCACGGTCCATGCCATTGTTCTTCAACCCTCTTCACCTCCTCATGCCATGGCCACCGTCCTCAACAACATCGGGACCCTGGTTCATTTGGCTGACCCTTGCGATGAAGAGTCATCAATCGCCAATGGTGTGGCTGTTGTTATTGACAATGGAGTAATCACAAATATTCTGGATTCACAAGAAGCCTTGGATGAATATGGCAGCACACCTAGCCAAGAATACACCCTCGTTGACTTGGATGGGCGAGCAGTTGTCCCCGGACTCATTGACTCCCACACCCATCTCCTTTGGGCGGGAGATCGTTCAAGAGAAGTGCGTTGGCGCCATGAAGGCCGAACATACGTTGACATTTCAGAAATGGGCGGGGGAATTGTTTCAACCGTGAATGCTACAAGAGCAGCATCGGAGGAACAGCTGCATTTGCTGGGTGTTGAACGCTTGAAGCGCGCTCGCCGGTCGGGGACCACTCACATGGAAGTCAAAAGTGGATACGGGCTCGATACACCCAACGAATTGAAACTGTTGTCGGTGGCCAACGCTTTGCAACAAAAGGACGGATTACCTTCCCTTGACCTTACGTGGATGGGTGCCCACGACGCACCACCCAACATGACGATGGACGATTATGTCGACCAACTTTTGTCAGATCAGATGCCTGCCGTTGTTGAACAAGGACTTGCAAGGTCCATGGATGTGTTTTGTGAACCCGGGTGGTTTACGAACCAGCAAACTTCCGATCTTTTGGAATCGGGGAGAGACGCTGGTTTGGCTCTCCGGCTGCACATCGATGAATTTGAAAACGGAGGTGGTGGAGAACTCGCTTCAGAATTTTCTGTGGACACGGCTGACCACGCTTACCACACACCTTTGGACGTCCGCAAGTCAATGACGCAGGCAGGAGTCAATGTAGGATACCTACCTGGAACGCCGCATGCAATGGGTGATCCTTTTCCGAACATGATTGAAACAATCGATGAGGGCATTGAATTCACATTGGCTACCGATTACAATCCCAACTGCCAAACATTGAGTCTACCATTCGTCGGTTCGTTGATGGTGCAGAGAGCCGGTGTCCATCCACTGGAGGCATTGAAGTCGGTCACCGTACGAGCCGCAAAAATCACACCGCATCCATCTGGACGAGTTCACGGACAACTGGTCGAGGGAGCCGCAGCCAACCTCAACATCATCAATGGCGTTCATTGGGAATCTTGGGCACTTCAACCGAGCCACACTCCGTTCCACTCCACAATGATTGATGGGGAATTGCACCGGCACTGAAGGGTAGCCAATACAACATGGAAAATGTATTGACGTAAATGCCGAACAAAAGGGAAAAAAGGTGAAATCATGTATTGGGTTGAAACGATTGTATGTTCTCCAAAGGACGGAAGCAGCGCACGATTGCTCCGAATGTTGAGAGCTCGACAGGAACTGAAACGGAGAGATGCAGGTTGTGTCGGTGCTTGGGTTGGCTCGGCGCCAGGGCCAACATCAATGTTTCTGGTGCAATCAGTGTTTCGTACCAACGGCGACTGGCAACGAATTTCAAACGTCATTGTTGAGACCATTGATCAGCAAGACGGCGGTGTAGAATCGCAACTGTTGGGGCCGCCGTTGGTCGGAATATTCGAAATTGATGAGCACGATATCAACATTCAATAAATCCTCGATTCCAACGAACCCGTATCGTCGCATAATGTGAGTTATGCGACAATTGTTGAATGTGCAGCTTTTCTTTTTCCAGACAATTCCCCTTGATTCAAGAGCAGTGGCCCGATTCTACGCCTGATTCAACACACCTCTTTCCGCCAATATGGTATTTGGCCCTCAGAGTATACCCTCGGAGACCTAAATTTGTATTTCTTTGGTCTTTTCGACAAAGCATTGAAATTCCCTCCTCAACCCAGTGGATTTGAACACCATGTCGGGGATTGAGGGATTCTGTCTAAAGTGCAAAACATACGGCCCCATACGGGACGGAAAGGAAGTTACAATGGCCAATGGACGTGTTCGTTATGCTGGACGTTGTTCACAAAAAGATTGCACGGGGAAAATATCCAAGATCATCCGGTGAAACGGAACCCCCGCACCGAATTCGTTTAATACAAACGGCAGGTGGCAAGACCACCTAGGGCTCGTGGTCTAGGGGTTTATGACGTTGCCTTGACATGGCAAA
>QXXW01000084.1:11990-17308 GCA_009887255.1 Candidatus Poseidoniales archaeon
TCGATTCTCTCCGAGCCCACCAGAGACATTTCCGTTGTCTGACAATGACATTCGCGATGTATGATTTATAATTTTATGCCTTAGAGGTGGAAATTAATACAAACGCTTGCCAAACACCTTAGAAATCATCTTCATTGGAAGCCACCGTTTCGACTTCGGGAATCATCATCGATTTCTTGAGTGGACGGTCATCTTCCTCCTCATCAAACGAAAAATCTGTGCTGCCCCCAGTCCATGGGGTTAAGGCATCTGATTCTTCAAAAGATTCATCCGGTGCAGTCGAAGAAGGGCCAAGCGAATACATGCTGGGTTCAATGGCTCGTTGGGCTGCTGCTTCCCGTTCTTCGGGAGACGGGGGTGTGCGTTCTTCCAACACATGACCTGCATGAAATGTACCGCATTCTGGACACCTTAATGCACCTTTGAGTGATAGGCAACCACACACCGGGCAGCTCGCCATCCCGTGGAAGGCGTTGAGAGGATCGGGGACGTCTTCTGTCATTTCACTCTACGAACATGTCGTCCTGATACCCAGTGATGATGTCTCCGGATTCATCTTCCTCTATTGTGACCGTTCCCTCTTCGTCATCAAATTCAACAATAACGCCGAACACTTCCTCGCCATCAAATTCCAATCCAATGTGGGACCCTATGTCAATTTCTCCGTCTTCTGAATCTTCCACCACATCGTCTTCTTGGGTATCGTGTTCTACACCTTCGTCCAGATCATCATCATGTTCGATGTCTTCTAAAACGTCCTCTTCCTCATCAGTCGCTGATTCTTCAATTTCTACGAGTTCCTTTTCATCCGAATCTTCTGTATCAGAAGATGCAGCATCGGCCTTGTCTGTGTCGAAATCCTTCATGGCTCTTGCCCGAGCCCTCCAAGCCGGTACGCGAACGAAGTGCATGAACAACGACCAACCTAAGCCAGCCATGCTGAACACCATGAAAACAATACCATCGAGGTAGAATCCTTTTGGCATTGAGGATGAATCGCCCGAGAACGGGGTGAGGGAGTTGGAACATCCACCGTTTTGGTAACTCTCGTCGCAAGCATAAATCTCCCCGGCTTCTACACCGGACTTTATGAGACCGTTATCCATTGGTTCGTAGGCAACCATTCCACCTGTTCCATCAACTGGGCCAACCAGAGCATTGACCAGCAAGAGAATGAAAAACAGGACGAAACCAGTGTGGAGAATGGGCCAGACCGCATCGTTCCATTGTTTTGACATCATGCGTTTTTGCATCGGTGTTGGGAAATAATCAATTTCCTCATCTTCCTCAGCCTCGCCATCATCAATGGACTCAATGGATTCGTAAAATTCTGCAATGTCAATGCTTCCGTCTCCGTCATCATCAAAATTCGACATCAGTGCTTCAATGGCGACCATGTCAAGGTCTTCACCGTAATCACTTTCCAGCAAAGCGGTCAACTCATTCAAGGTGATCGAACCATCGCCGTCTTTGTCAAGGTCGTTAAACACACGCTGAGGAGAGACTCCTGAATCATCCATCATATCCACCAGATTGCGCAAAATATCCGAAGGACTCAGTGTCTCCTCGGTTTCCATTTCATCGTGGTCGTGATCTTCATCATCAAGTGATTCATGTGTAAATTCATGCTCATCTGAATTCGATTCTGCGTCGGATTCTTCCTCATGGGCTTCGTCGTTTTCGACCACTGCCTCATCGTCAATCGCAGATTCAGGTTCCGAATCTTCCTCAATTGATTCATCCACTGATTGTTCATTCGCAGCATCACTGTCATCGTCTGAATGTTCCGGAGTATTGTCGCCATGCCCGTCATCCTCGGCGGTCAATATTTGAATAAATTCGTCCAGGTCAATAACCCCGTTGTCGTCTTCGTCAATTTCCATTACCAGGCGATCAACTTGCGCTGGAGGGAGGTCGGCGAGGTTTAAACTCAACAAGCCCGCTCTTAATTCCGAAGAGTCGATCATCCCATCGCCGTTTTCATCAAACTTGTCAAACAACTTTCTCAAATCAATACCTGTGTTTGAAATCCATTGACGCAAAACATCAACGACATCATCAGCAACAAACAAGACCCCACAATCTGGACATCGGCTGGAATCCAGAGGGACGAGAGATTTGCATGCGCCACACTCGCCCAACGCCTCATCCGAAACGCCTTGGAACGATGTGTCACATTCAGGACAGGTCGTCGAATCAATAGGAATCACGGCACGGCAGGAGCCACATTCTGCCATTCCGACCTTGTTCTTTTCATCCTTCGTCATGGTACCACCATGCTGTGGTAGAACACTTGGGATATAATAATTCACGAGCCCGATGACTGAATGGGGTATTTCTTTAGACGGCTTCATTCACAACCACATTATGGAGGGAGGTGTGGTTGACATGCATTCCCTAAGAGGGTTGCAATTCTCAGAGCGCATGAATCTCTACGAACAACTCCATCAACATGGTGGAGGTCAGCGTTTGGTCATCAGCCGATCTCCTTTGCGGCGGTTGCTGAGGCACCTCTCACCCGTTGATTCCACCTTTCGTTGGCTTACTGCGGTTGAACATCCTGATGCATTGCACATTGACGTTGATTCAATTGCTGAATGTGTGGCTCAGTGGACGGCCAACAACGATGGAGTGGTCTTCCTCGAGGGGGTGAACGCTCTTTTTGATGCACAAGGCCCTGTGGCACTGTTTTCACTGATGGCCCACTTAAATCGACTCTCATCCGGCACCAACGTCTCCGTTTTTATTGTGCTTGACCCGTTGACGTTCCCACCAAACGTCTGGACCCGAATTTCGCCGCTCGCTCCAGAATGGGTCAATTCTCAACCGGAACATGAACAATCACCGGTTGGTGGTCAACAAAATCCCGAAGACCCGCATGAAGAGAACAAGCTGAGCCGGGTTCGAACGAGCGTGAGTGAGGTTGTTCTGGCCCAGTTGGTATCGCTTCCCGAAAACGGGTTTAATTCCAACCTTCTCTCAAAACGAATGCTTCAATGGCGTCGAATGGGCTTCGATCTCACGGATATGGAACCTGCCCTCAAGATGGACAACATGCGTGATGCGTACGAGGTCTACAGTCGTGTGGAAAGAACCATTCGGGAAGCAACTGATGCGATGCTTGAACTCACTCGCCATCCCGAGCGCTTTACGGTTACCCAACTTGAGAGGTATACCTACAGGCTTCTAAATCTCATAGATGTTAAATCAACATCAAAAGAAGTGTTTGCGGCTTCACTAGCGGATTAATCGTCCGTGTTCGGCCTCTAACCTCGCCAACCAACCCCCTTCAACCATGGCGTCCGCTAGTGCCATCAGTTCTTCAGATGTGCTTCGGTCACCGGTGAGGGGTGGTGAAATGGTTCGGATCAGCCGATGTAGGCCGGCCACGTGACGAACGGGTTGATGGGTGGCGTGTTCAAGTGCTTCTGCTGCGATCATTGCTTCGCATGCCAACACTTCAGAAAGCCTCCTTGTTGCGCTCAAAAGGTTGTATGTGGCGGTTGCCCCCATACTTACATGATCTTCTTGACCTGCGGAAGTGGATGTGGAGAAGGCGGAACGCGGGGACGCGTGCCCACGTAGTTCTGCCAGCGAAGCACCAGCCACATATTGGACAATCATCAAGCCCGATTCAAGACCAGAGTTGGTGGCCAGGAATGCAGGTAAACCGCTACGGGATCGGTCGAGCATCTGGTCCATTCTCCGTTCACTTATGGAGGCCAACTCAAAAAGAGCCAGTGCCATTTGATCGGCTCTTATGGCCAAGATTTCACCGTGAAAATTCCCCTGACTCATCACTTCATGAGGGCCTGGTTGTTCAGGAGTGGGGAAAATGAGAGGGTTGTCGGTAGCACTGTTGATTTCGGTGCTGATGGTGCGTTGAAGGTCCAAGAGCGACTCGTAAACGGCCCCGTGAACTTGAGGTGCGCAACGAAATGAGTAGGGGTCCTGGACACGATCACAATCGGCATGACCGGAAAGGATCGGTGACCCTTCCAACATGGTCCTGATGCGTTGAGCAACTCGAAGTTGCCCGATGTGGGGGCGCGCTTCGTGTACCTCGGGCCTGTATGGTGTTAAACTGCATTGACGCGCCTCAATGGACATGGCCAATACCACATCAGCTAGTATGAACATTTCATTCAAACGGTACACCGATAATGCTGTGTAGGCGGCCATTTGAGATGTGCCGTTGATTAAGGAAAGTCCGTCTTTTGCTGTCAATTCTAACGGGAGGATACCCCGCTCGAACAGGGTGTCTTTCGTGGAAATTTTTTCACCATCTTGATTCTGCAAGTAACCTTCTCCCATCAACGCCATGGCGAGATGGGACAACGGCGCAAGGTCTCCGCTTGCCCCTAAGCTGCCGATTCGGGGCACGTACGGATGAATGCCTTCGTTGAGGAAGGTGACCAATTGGTCAATGGCATTGGGATGGACTCCAGAGTGACCCTTGCAAAGAGAATTGAGCCGAATCAGCATCATTGCTCGTACTTCGGGGGTTGACATCGAGGGTCCAACCGCAGTAGCGTGGGAACGAACGAGATTAACTTGGAGTAGATTCAAATCATCTTGCGAGATTCGTTCGTGGACAAGAGCGCCAAATCCAGTGTTGATCCCATAAACGGTCTCGTTGTTTCGAACGATTCTGTCAACCACACCCCTCGCAGCATGTATGTTGGGCCAAGCATCTTCTGACACCTTGACCTTGGCATGGTGATGCGACACAAGAACAACTTCGGTGACGGACAATGTCGCCCCGTCGACTTCTACGATGTTCTCATCGGCCATTTTCAAACCCCCCAAAGCGGTCATGCAAGCCTTGATCGACGTGATTTGGTAAGGTCACATGGAGCAAATCATTCGCATCCATGGCCCGTTTAATGGCAAAATTGGCTCCTTCATTTCTCGCCCATGCTCGGCGAGCCACACCGTTGTTAACATCCCAATGGAGCATTGATTCGAGTTTGTCTGAGGCCTCCTGTGAACCATCCAGTACCAAACCGAAACCACCGTTGATAACTTCACCCCAGCCAACACCTCCACCGTTGTGAATGCTGACCCATGTGGCCCCACGACAGGCATCACCAATGACATTCTGCACGGCCATGTCCGCCGTGAACATGGACCCGTCTCGTATGTTGGCGGTTTCTCGATACGGGCTGTCGGTTCCGGAAACATCGTGATGGTCCCGGCCCAAGATGACCGGGGCTGACAATATCCCCTCTTTGACGGCGTCGTTCATGGCGTGGGCAATCCGTCGTCGTCCTTCATCGTCAGCATACAGAATACGGGCCTGGCTCCCCACCACCAAT
>QXXW01000085.1:0-4318 GCA_009887255.1 Candidatus Poseidoniales archaeon
TTTCGCAGTTTGACCTTCATGGAAGGCGTGAGCATCTCGTTGTCAGTGGTCCATTCCTCGGCGTCAAGGATGAGGGTTCGGGCGACTTCGTAGCCCTTCCAATCTGGCGCTTTCATGTTGTTGTCCTTCAACTCCTTGAGCATGAACGAACGAACTTCTGCACTGGCGCACAACGCCGCGTCGTCACCCGAGGTGTCAATGCCAGCCGATGACAGGTTGGCTCGCAACGCTGACATGTTCGGGTGGACGATGAGGAAGGTGTTGAGCATGTTTCGTCCGTCGAGAACGGCTTGTTCAACCATGGGGTTCAGCTTGACTTTTTCCTCGAGAGCGGAGGGAGAGACGTACTTGCCGTTTTCCAATTTGAACTGGGACTTCACACGGCCGGTGATGCTGAGGTATCCGCCGGTCAGTTTGCCCAAGTCGCCGGTACGGAAGGTACCCGGTTCAACAATGACCTCTTGAGTGGCCGCTTCGTTGTTCCAGTACCCCTTCATGACGTTGGGTCCGGTGACGATGATTTCACCCTCATCGGGTCGGTCAGGGTCGTCCCAAGCATCGGTGTCAATCGTGACGGTGACGCCATTGGCGACGCGTCCCACGGTGTTGAGTTTGCTCGTACCAGGTCCAGACCATCCGTTGGCCGAGACCAAAGGAGAGGTTTCTGTCAAACCGTAGCCTTCGTAACAGTTGAAGCCAACCATTTGGATGAAGGCGGCGACATCTGGGGAAAGGGCAGCGGCACCGGACATGCAAAAGCGGATGTTGCCACCGAATCTGGCTCGAACCTTGGACCATACCAACCGGTCCCACAACTTGTCAAAGAACCCGCTTGGAGGGACGGCATCGCATTCCACTCCAGCCTTGGCAATTCGCTTGGCTGCCGATTTCTGAGCCTTGGTGACAAAGATCTTCTTGAGTCCAGTCGCCGCTTCAAACTGAGCGTTCACGCGGTCGTAGAATTTGTTCCATACTCGGGGCACGGCAAGCAGAACAGCCGGCTTGATTTCGATGCATTCGTCAGCGATTCGGGTCAAGTCAGAGATGAGGTTGATGTGCACGCCGCATCGAATCATCCAGTGCAGATCAAAGGTGGAACCAAAGGAGTGTGCCCATGGAAGGAAGGCAGCGTTTTTGTCGCCGATGTAAATTTTGAACGCTGATTGAACACAGAGGATGTTGGACAAGGTGTTCCAGTTGGTGAGCATCACGCCCTTTGGGTTGCCCGTGGTTCCTGAGGTGTAGATGAGGGTGTTGAGGGCGAACGGGTCGTCAGCGACTTCGAATTCGCCTGCTTCTTTGCCAGCGGCAACAAACGCTGCCCAGCGATGGACAGTGACGCCTTCTGGTGGGATTTCGTTGGGAGCGTCCTCGCCGAGGAGCAACACACCGCACTTCGGCCATCCCGCAGCATCGCCAGGCATGTTGGCCACGAGCTTGTCGAGGACTCCCGTGTCGGCCACGGCCAACATCGAGGGTCCAGCGTCGTTGAGGATGTAGGCCCATTCTTGGCCGTGCTGATGTGTGTACATGGCGGTGTAAGCGGCTCCAATGCCGTTGGCGCCGTAGGAAAGAGCGGCCCATTCAACCGAATTGTTGAGGATCAACGCCACTCGGTCGCCGGCTTCCACGCCTACTGCGGCAAGTTGGCGGCCAACAGCGGTGGCCAAGTCGCCAAATTCCTGGTAGGTGACGTGTGTCCGAGGCATGCCCGGGGCGGGGATGTAGCCAAACGCAGGCCGGTCGCCAAATCGACCGACGCTTGTCATCAACATTTGATAGAGCGTCCTGGGGTCAACGCCTTCTGGCTTCTCCCATTGTCGGTCGTTCGGCTGCTGTTCCCATGCCAATTCGTCTTGTTGCATTGGTGTTGATGGGAACACCGAGTTCTTGAACCTCACCCCGTCATTGATTGAGGATGTTGCGAACATTGTCCCGCCAGTCCGCTCCGTCGTTTCGGTTGGCCAACGGACTGGCGGGGCTCGGATGCCAGCAGGTTGTCACGGTCACAATTCGACCTTGATCTGTGGTTCCAATCCCGTCCTTTCCAACATTGAAGGTCCGTTTTGCGCGTTTTTCAGCGTACTTGCCAACACCAACGATGCGAGTGATGCCCATGATGTCGACGACCCGTCGCAGGTGTTCATCGCAGGCTTCGAGAACGGGATCGATGACCTCCTTGGGCACGTTGTCAGGTGTGATGTTTTGACCACGCTCTCCGAGGAGCAGCAACGGGCAATGGTTCACCACAAACAATTCTGCAAAGGTGGCTTCTGGTGAGCCGTACATCGACGCCATCAAATTCCACAACCGGGTTCCTGAAACTTCTTGACGCTCGAGCGACATCCCCACAATGGGTCGCTTGGGGTGTGCGTTGAATGGGGTTTTCAGTTCCTGTGGCCGGATGTTGAGAAAACGCTGGGCGACCTCGGTGGCTCCGAACGGTACACCTGTCTGTGCCATCCCCCAGGGTCCAGGGTTCATGCCCAAGAGCAATGTGTTGGCCCCTTTGCCGCCCCACTGTTCAATGAATTGGGCGTGATGAGCCCAGGCATAGTCAAGGGGGTTCGTAGCATGGGCCACAACGTCGGTTGACTCCAAGGCAGGGATGGCCAAGTCGCAAGCATCGGACAACACTTTTGCTTCCTCAAGCAACCGTTTTACCGTGCTCATGGAGTTGCCTGGGGCGACTCCTATGAGAGGTTTCGGTGGTTCACTCGTCCTTGCGGCGACCGGAAACGGCCACACCGATGGCGATGGCGACCATGCCGGTCACGGCACCGAAGCCGGGCAGGCCGGTATCGTCTTCACCAGAGATTGTTGGGATGTCAGTCGTGAACGTGACCTCCAATTCGCCCTCTGCAGAGCCGTCGTTCCAGTTCATGTCCACCGTGTAGGTGAAGTCGTCGTCGTCCGTGATGGTGAAGGTCGTCTCGACGTAGAATTCTCCGTTGTACTCCGTGGCGGTGTAGGTGCCCATGTCGTCTGACAGGGTAAGCGTCAACGCATCGCCGTCAGCGTCCGTACACAGCACGGCGACCTTGTAGTCGCCGGGAATCAGAGGAACGGTGAATTGGCCGGTGAGGGGTGCTGCAAGAGAGGTCTTGTCTCGGATTTCGACTGGTGTGCCAGCGATCTCGGTGTCGATGTAGACGTAAACATCACACTCGGGCAACACATTGGTGCCGCCGGTGTTGTTGCCGGTGCCTCCGGTGTTGTTGCCGCCGGTGTTGTTGTCGGTGCCGCCGGTTGTTTCGTCGCTGTCACAGGCCGAACCAACACCGTCGCCGTCCAAGTCTGCTTGGTCGGGGTTGGCGACATCTGGACAGTTGTCCAAGGTGTCGTTTGTCCCGTCACCGTCGTCGTCCATGTCAGCGTTGTCTCCGAGGCCGTCGTTGTCGGCGTCCATGGATTCAGAGGCGTCGTAAGGGAAGGCATCGTTGATGTCCAAGACACCGTCGTTGTCGTCATCGGAATCCATGGTGTCGCAGATGCCGTCCATGTCAAAGTCGGTTGGGATGTCGTCACCGTCCAACGGGTCGGAATCGCACATGGATTCGTAGGTGTTGTTGTAACCGTCCATGTCGGTGTCCTCGCCCGTCTGGTTGCCCTGGGTAGCCATGGCGGTAAAGGTGAAACTGTATTCGCCAAGTATCATCATGGTTGAGCCGTAATACGCCGTCATGTTCACCATGTACGTGGTGTTCATGAGGTTCGTGACTTCAACGAAGTGCTCATCATTGAGCATGTAGGCTGTCCAGTTCCAACTGCCGTCCATCATGAAGGTGGAGCTGAGGTCGAAGACCTCGTAGGCGACCGTCATCGACTGGTTGAGCATGTTGCATGCGGTATAGATGCTGATGTTGGCGGTGTTGCCTTCCACCAGGCTCGGGCTGTTGATCCATCCGTTGATGGTGAAGTTGGATGCATCGTATCCGCATCCGGTGTTGTTGTGTGTCCCGTTACCGGCGTCGTAAACTGCAAACCAGGTGCTGTCGCTGTCGAGGGTTTCCCACATCATGGAGGTGGTGTTGTACCAGGATATTTCCACAGAGAAGGTGTAGTTGCCTTCAGGTTGACCGGACAAGGCCGTTGAGGTAACGTTGTGGCCCTCTGAGTAGGACATGCTCGTCCAGTTGAACGAACCGTAGTCAACGGTGGTGTTGCTGTCCTGATTCATGATGTCCCAGGTGAGCATCATCGATTCGTTCAGCATGTTGCAGTACGAGTCAATGCTACCACCGAAGTTGTCTCCGAGATCGAAGGTGTACATGTTGGACCAAGCGTAGACGGAGCAGGATGTTGGGCCGGAGTGGTT
>QXXW01000086.1:0-4583 GCA_009887255.1 Candidatus Poseidoniales archaeon
TCAGCGCCAAAGGGACCGAGCCATGGAGACGTTTGTCCACGGAGAATGCATGGCTCTCGTGGCTACGGATGTGGCAGCGCGTGGCCTCGACGTCGAGGGCGTGAACTGCGTCGTGCATTACGATCCTCCCGAGAATGGAAAAGCGTACAAACACCGAAGCGGGAGAACCGCTCGTGGTGGTGCCAGCGGTGTTGTCGTGGCACTGGTTCAGAAACCACAGAAAAAAATGTACAGCCGCATGCAGAGGGATGTTGGCATCAACGAGGATTTTGTCCCTCCCGACTTTTTGGCCCTTCCCGAGTTTGAAGTTGACTACATTCCTCCAGAACCCCGACGAACCACAAAGAAGCAACGTGAGCGCCATCGAAAAGATCGTGCTCAACAAGGCAACCGCTTCGGTGGGGGCCAAGGTCGTGGCGGCGGTGGAAACCGTGGCTATCGCGGCGGCGGTCAAGGTCGTGGCGGCGGTGGCGGCGGTGGAAACCGTGGCTATCGAGGCGGAGGTCAAGGTCGCGGTGGCGGTGGTGGCGGTCAGGGCCGAAGCGGCGGCGGACAAGGCCGCGGTGGCGGCCGTTCAAATCGTGGTCAACGCTGATCCCCATCGGCTCGTACCAGATGGATTCGAACCACCCGGGCTTCTCCTCTGTGGAGATCCGACTCATTGAGGTCTGTGGTGACAACTTCAGCCACCAGGACCTTCATTTTTGGAGCGAGAGGGCCAGTCAACTCACCGATCAGTTCGTCCAAGTCAAAGAGTAAATCCAGCGATTTTGGTCCACCGCTCGTTAGCGGCATCTGAGTTGTATGGTAGCCTTCCATGATGAAGTGTCCGTTGGGTTTGAGAGCGTTCAGCATTCGTGGCATGTGCTTTTTTCGAATGGCAGATGGGGTGTGGAACCAAGAGCATGCGATGAGGTCGTAAGCAGGATCGTTGAACTCTCGAGCAACAAGGTCGTCCACCTCATACTTCACCGAAACGCCATGACGCATCGCCAAACGTTCGCACTTTCCTTTCCCTTCCACAGACAGATCGAACACGTTGGCTTGCCAACCAAGGCCTGCGGCCCATACGGCGTTTCTCCCCTCTCCGTCTGCTGGAAACATGGCCTGGCCGTGAGGTTTCAGGTCCGAGATTCGTTTCGCAAGCCATGCATTGGGCTCCTCCCCGTAGGCATACGCTTCCAAGGAAAACCTCCGGTCCCATCCGCTGGCATCCGAGCGTGCATCTGGGTTCATTCTTCTTCCTCCGGGTCGCGCGGTGCGGTCATCATGCCGTGTTCCTCTACGACATCGCAAGCCCCCGGAAGCACGGCGAGCAAGTCGTCGGTGGGCAAACCGGTTGTCTTGTAAATTTGGTTGGCCAATCGCTCTTTCTTTGTGATCCCTGGCCGGAGGATGATGTACCTGGGGCATCGTGTACGAATCACTTCTGGAACACCGGTGAGCACCAAGGGAACGCCGTTGATGGCGGCAATACCAAGCCCGATGCAAACATCAATGTCCTTGTACCAAGTTCGTTGTCCTCGAATCACAAACGCTCCTTTACCCACGAATTCTCCCGTTTGTGCGGTCTTTGAAACTTGAGCTGGCCGCACACTGTACACTGTCCCGTGGGCTCCGCCGCCGTTCCAGGCCCTGCTCCAAGCCAGTGCCAACAGGGCTGCTTGATGATGTTGTGGCTCTCCTAAGGCGGTGTTTTCGACCTTGTCAACCAGTTTGTATGCGGGTATGTCGGGTGGAAGATGGGCAGGGTGATGTTCGAGTTCAGCAAACCCCATTTGAGATCTCAAACTGCATGAAGGGGCGCCGTGAAGATCGGCGTGGAAGTAGATGTCATCGCCCGAAAGATGCTTCTTGACGATGGCGTCGTTGCCTTTGGCATCCTTGCCACCAACGACAAGATGGCCTCCTTCCACCATCCCCCAACGGTGCTGTTCGAACCACATTCGTTTGCTGCGTTTTGAGGCGTTCAAGCGCCCAGTCGCTTTTTGTTTGGTCTCTTTTTTCTGAGCACGTTTCAATTGGGTTTTGGTGTCCGCCAGTGCGTCAATGGCTCCCTGTGTTTTGTTTTTCTGTTTGCGTGCTGCTTCGAAGTAACGCTGAGCGTTTTGATGAACGGTGAGGTCGAGATGAAGTTCCACTTGTTCCCCCCTGGGTTCGTTCTCATCGTCGGGAAGGACGCTCGTAACGGTTCGATTGGCAGGGTTCACCGATACAATCCACGGTGTACTTTTCGAGGCCTTTTTGACCAAATCCCATCCGTCTCGTTCCACGGCCTTGGCGACCTGTTGCATCAGGTCCTCCACATGATTCCAATGGGTTTGAATGGCGTGACCGAGGCGTTGCTGTTTTTCGATTTTCTTTGCAAAACCCGCCAAGGCCTTGTCTTGTTGTGCCTGTCTTCGCTCAAGTCGTTCCACGGGCGTTGAGGCGCCTCGTCCAGGTCCTGTGGATTGTTCCATTCGTTCTTCTTCACGACGGCGCAAAGCTGCTGCATCGTGGATGCCTTTCCAAACATCAACCGCCTCGCACATTGAATCGTACGTCCACAAGGGCATGTTGTCGTGTTGAGGGAGAAGAATGGGTGAGGCTTCACGGGTTCGTTGAGCAAGCCATGCATGCTGGGCACCTTGAGTCAAATTGCCCAGATGGGTGGGCCAATCGGGAGCGTCATCCTTTTCCAATGCGAGCAACAAATGGCCTTTTGCCTCGTTGTCCAATCGGTTCAACAGGTCCGTCAGGGCTTGGTACACCTTGCTTGCATCTGCGGCATCAGGGTCGATGTTGGGGTCGTAGCCTGCAAGGGCGCAGACGGCATTGGCGTGGGTAGCCCCGAGATTGACTTTCCCACCAAGGGTGGAGACGAGATCACGGTCAGAAGCGTTGAGGGTGGCCTCCATGCTTTGGGATGTCATGGTGTAAGGGTCCATGGCAGGCGGCGGTGGCGTGTAAGGGAGTCCTTTCTTGAGGGTCCGACCGGCATAGGATGCGTGCGTTAGCGGCTGAATGATGGTGTGGTGTTCATCTGCCAGAATGATGTTTCCATCCCGAAAGACCTCCACATACATGTGCCGTTCCCCGTTTTTCGTGTCAAAATGAAACACCAAAACCCGGTCAAAGCCCATTTGTTCAACGCCGGTGAGTCGTGCGTTTCGAAGATGCTTTCTCAGCATCATGGCGAACGGTGGAGGGGTTTGTGGCATGGGGCGGTCTCGTCTTGAGGTGTAGATGCGCTGACCTCGCACCAACACGAGGTCTCGCTGTTCGGCTTCCTTGGGATTGAGACGGAGAACGATTTGTTCGTAGTGAGGCATGTAGGCCTTCTTGACATAAGCGCCGGAGAGTTCGTTCAGTTCACGAGCAACAGCCCGCAAATCAAACCCAGACATGGCTTTCTTCATGCAGTTTCCCTCCTTTCTTCACGTCCACATACATCGGGTTTCATGCACCGTAATCCACCGGATAACCAGCGTTTTTCCAACCGTTGATGCCGGTGTTCAATTCAATGATGTTGGTGAACCCAAGCTCGAGCAAGGTTTGGGCGGCTTGCTGTGAGCGGTTGCCGCTTCTGCAATACAGGAGGATGGTGGTGCCTTTGTCTTCAGGGAGTTCATCGTCCCGCTGTTCAAGTTCATCGTGGGGGATGAGGGTGGCGTTGGAGAGGTGCCCGTCTTGTTCCCACTCTGGCTGGGTGCGCGTGTCGAGCAGGAAGGCCTCCGTTTCACTCTCAACGGCATCTGCAAATTCGTCGGCTCCCACGCGTTGCCAGGCTTCACTCTCCGCTTCGCTTGTGCAGCCCGCAAGCCCCCATACGGGCGACAACAAGGCGAGCATCACCCACAGGCGAACCGAGTGCATGATGGATGGCAACCTCGGTGGGTCTTCATTCTATGTCCGCAAACCTCAGCAAAACTTTGCCGATGTTTTTAGCGTCGTGCAGGTGTTGATGTGCCGATTGAACTTCATCAGCCTCAAACACCGAATCGATGAGTGGTTCGAGGTGACCTGATTGGATGCCCTCTACAATGCGATTCAATTGCTCATGCATTGCAGCTTCGTTTTCCCACGTGCCCATGTGGACACCGAACACAGCTCGGTTCCTGGTCATCAGACGCAAAGGGTCGAATTTTGGGGTCTTTCGAAGGGCGAACATGGCCTTCAGCAGGGACCGTTTGCCCGAGGGGGCTGCAGAGGAAAGTCCGTACGTGTACAACCGTCCACCTTCTGCCAACGTGGAGAGGCTCCGCTTCAGGTGGTCACCACCGATGGGGTCGAGAATATGATCAGCGCCTCGTCCGTCGGTCTCGCTTAACACAATGCTTTGGAAATCCTCGTTGTGACGGTCGATCGGACGTCCACCGTATTGCTGGATGATGCTGTGCTTGGGTTTCGAAGACGTGGCCCAAACCTGCTCAACGCCCGCCCATGCGCACAATTGGAGAGCGGCGGTTCCAACGCCTCCTGCTCCTCCGTGGATGAGGACGCTGTCGCTCGGCTTCAAGTGACCGAGGTAATGGAGCATGTGGTGGGCTGTCATGTAGGTGACCGGCGTGGCTGCAGCGGTTTTCAGGCTGATGTCATCC
>QXXW01000087.1:0-5184 GCA_009887255.1 Candidatus Poseidoniales archaeon
CAAATTGGAAGAATTGGAAGCATCGGAGGACGTCAATGCCAAATGGGCGGCCTTGGAAGCAAAGGTGCTCTCCGACGACCTTACCCAATCGTCCGATGAAACCGACCCATCGGTGGATTGATGTGTCATCTTGAAATGGAAATAACAGAGGCGATAAGATGAGCAATGTCCCGGATGGTTTGTACTACACCAAAGAACATGAATGGCTGCGATTGGAAGGCAACACCGTCACCATCGGCATCACCGACCACGCTCAAGACATGCTGACCGATATCGTGTACATTGAACTCCCCGAAGCTGGCGATACCATGGACGACATGGGGGAATTCGCCGTGGTGGAATCCGTGAAATCCGCATCACCAATTTTCGCCCCATTGGCGGGCACCATTTCAGAGGTCAACATGGACCTTGAAGACGCTCCAGAATTGATGAACACATCACCCTACGAGGATGGGTGGATCGTTAAGATGACCCTCGACGACCCAAGCGCCGTTGAAGGATTGATGGATGCTGCAGCCTACAAAGCCGAAATCGGCGAGTGAGCCCGTTGGAGCCCAACCCTCGTTGGACGCTGTATGTGGACGGGTCCTGCCTAGGCAACCAAAACGTAGACGCCACAACGCCGGCGGCGTGGGGTTTGGTCGTCGTTCAAGGCGACAACGGGCTGGGGAAAGGTTCGGGTGAACTTCACGAGGAAACGTCTGGGGTGGTGGTCACCGAAGTAGGTGCTGCAGGGCACATCGGCGCAGAGGTTGGGTCCAACAACACGGCTGAATTGAGCGGCTTCGCCGCTGCCCTTCGGTGGTTGCTCGTGGACGGAAACGATGATTCGGCTGTTATTCGTGCGGATTCCGTGTATGCAGGCAACCTTGCATCGGGGGCTTGGAAAGCGAAAGCCAACCGAGAGTTGGTGGCCCATGTCCAAGCCTTGTGGGACGAAGTTTCGACCCTACGTCCCCTCTCTTGGTCCCATGTCAAAGCCCATAGGGGCCATCGTTGGAACGAACGAGCGGACCATTTGGCCCTCCGTCGAGCCAACGGAGAAACGCCTGTTCCGCTCACGTTCTGGAAACCTGGTCAACGGTGATCCGCAAGCCGTTGTTTGAGCCAGGTCAACAAGTGTTCTCTGTGATCTTCCCTTTGCAAAGCATGATCGATTTGGGCTTGTAGCCACATCAAGGGTGCACCCGAGTCGTACCACCGGGCCTCTTCGAACACCAATCCGTGCAGTTGACCGGCTTCCATCCAGTGGTTTTGAACCGCAATGCTTTGCAAATCACCGTGAACATCGTAAGAAAAGCGATCGAGCATCGTTTTCAACGTTCGTGGAAACACATAGCGACCGCACAACGCCAAGCGGGAGGGAGCAGATTCAACCGATGGTTTCTCCACAAGCGATGTGATTTGGCTTCCAGTCATTCCCACGATCCCATAGCGTTGCACGTCGGCTGCAGGAACCTCGACAAGGCCAACCGTGGCCTCGCCGGTGATGGCAAACGCTTCAACAAGCGATTTCGAAGCGCGACTGGCCTCAAAGGCCGTCGTCGGCGTGTGCCGGTCCATGATCAGATTGTCACCCAAGAGAACCAAGACAGGGCCTTCGATATCGTCGAGACCGCAACGAATGGCGTCTCCTACCCCTTTTGGTTCATGTTGGATGTGAATGTTGACTTCCATGCCTGAAGTCATGTGAAACAACGCAGGGTCGAGGCTTGGGCGAAGCGCGTGCATTGGGCTCTTGTCCTCAAGCAGCGAATCAAAAGATTTTGACGGAGAGGTGATGACATGGAGGCGCTCCACTCCTGCGGCTTTGGCCTCACCCACCAAGTGGGTCAGCAAGGGAACGTCAAGCAACGGCAGGGATTCTTTGGGTTGCATGGCGCTGGCTGGAAACATTCTGGTGCCCAAACCTGCTGCAACAATAAGGGCGTCCTTAACGGGTTCCATGGTACGACGAGGGGGCAGAGGCTTTCAATCGTGGCGGCTTGGAATCACCATGGAGCCTCAGAAACAAGGCAGGCTTTTGGTGGGATTCGGGGCCTTGTTGGTCGCTCAAACCTTCCTTGATATCGCCCCTGAAGGGCCGTGGTCTTCAGCTTCGTTTTCCCGGGGCATGTTGGGACTTTCTGGCCTCATTTGCCTATACTTGGGCTGGTTCACGTTGACTTTTGGGCGCATGGGTGTGGCGCCAACGGTCGACCTCTGGAGCCGCCCTGGAACCACATGGCTGAACATTGTGATCTTCGGGTTGGTTTGTTTGGTGATGGCCCGCTTCATGGGATGGACCGAAACTGAAGTTGTTCCTGAGCCTGCGGGACTGCTGGTCGGTTTGATCGGCATTTTGGCCGTTTCCAACGGCTTGTATGTGTGGCTTGTTGTTAAGGGGCCGTTGCGAGAAGAGGAATGATTCAGTCAAGAAAACCAAGTTCCTGATCAAGAACGTCGAGAGCATCATCAACGTTCGGAAGTGAATCTGGAGCCTCTCCAGTTGAAGTATGGACCGGCCGTTCTTGCACGGTTGGTTGTTGACCGCCATCGTGAAGCCATGCCAGCCATTTATCGCACCGTTCGGAGCGACGCAAACGAAGCGGTTCCCACAACGGTTCAAGGTCGACCCCATCGTTGTGAAGGGCTTGAATGCGCTTTGCAAATGAATCGGGAGCGACCTCTTCCATGCGCAGCAAAAGTTCTCGCAACCGAGTCCGTACCACCTCGTCTCCGTCTTTCCAGAGGTCGTGAAGAATGCCGCGCTCGTCGGTAGGGTCGTGTTCAACGTACTCCCTTAAGTTGGGAATCAAATTCCGCCTCACAACGGAAAGTGGATGGGACGTGAGCGATTTCAATCGATCGGCCCACGCTTCCATATCGAGGAACTTCAGGTCACCAACTGTCGCACTGGCGGCCGCCAGCACGCTCTCGTCATCAGAAGCCAGCATGTCGTCAAGCAGGGGAACGACAGCATCCCCCAAGCGGCGGAAAAGGCGAGTCAACACATCGGCCATGGCACGTTGAACGAGAACGTCCTCGCGTCCGTGGAGGGTCATGGCCAATTCATGCCCGAAGTCTCGGTCCGCCTCAATCGCTTTGGCCAAGCAAAATGCCACTTTGGTGGCCACCTCAGGGTTGGGGTCGAGCGCACGACGCAGCAGCATGGGTTGAAGTTGAAGGGGTTCGATCAGCGACGGTCGTTCGAGCAAAAGGCGGACCCATTCCATCAGCAACAGCCGACGGTCGTCTCCGCCGTTTTCCAGCCGTTCCAGCATCCATCGAGCAGCCACCACGCCTTGGTCGTGAACGATCAGCGACGAGGACAACCGGGGCAGAACGGCGTGCGGGTTCCAGTCCATCTGTTGAGGCCCGGGCTCGGGTGAGGTGTGCCATGTGCCTGGGCGTTCGGCCAGCGCAATGGATTCTACAAGATGATACCCCTGGTGCACGGGTTGGCCGTACGGTTTGGTGGACAAACCGTTGAGCAGAGCGATGCTGAGCCACCATCGGTCCGTGTTGGGAGCGTGCGGGTCAAAGGCTTGAGCAAGCCAGTCCGTGGCAATACAGAACAACAGGCGGTCGGCAACATCGTCCATTCGCTTCGTCAGCCAACGCCCATGGACTTCGAACGGATCATCGGTGAGGTTCATCCGGTACGGGACAATCGTGTCAACCACCGTGTTCAGGTGATGTTCAAACATGCCTCGGTCGATGTTCAGCAGCCCCAAACCGGCTTCGAACAATTCGTGAGGAGAAATGGGTTGAACCGCAGGGAAATCGGGGTCTTGAACGGGGGGGGTCGGCAATGGCCAAGCTTCCGTCCCTCGCTCAAGGGCTTCCACCAACCCCGTAGCCACCCGTTCAAAGGCGGTTGCTGATATGGCAGACTTGCTCTTGCTCACGCTCATCCCTCGTTGGTTCAAACGGTTTGGCTCAAATGTCCAACTCAATGTTGAGGTTCTGAATCAATTCCTTGTATCGGTTGCGGATGGTCACTTCGGTGACGCCGGCCACTTCAGCAACTTCTCGCTGAGTGCGCCGCTTGCCGCACAAGACAGAAGCGATGTAGATGATTGAAGCGGCTATGCCAGTAGGGCCACGCCCGCTGGTCAATTCCTTCTCTTGGGCGGCCTTGATGAGTTCGTAGGCCTTGGCTTCGACATCGGCGTCCAATCCCAAACCAGAGCAAAATCTGGAAATGTAATCTTCTGGGCCGGTAGGCATGATCTTCATCTTCAATTCACGAACCATGAACCGATACGTTCGACCGATCTCTTTGCGTCCAGTTCTGGAGGCCTGTCCGATTTCGTCAAGCGTCCTTGGGACGCCACATTGTCGGCAAGCAGCGTACAACGATGCTGCAGCGACACCTTCGATGGAACGGCCACGAATCAAACGCTTGTCAACGGCCTTTTTGTAATTCACAGCTGCCGCCTCACGGACGGACTTGGGCAATTCCAATCGGCTGGCCATTCGGTCCAACTCGGCAAGTGCCATGGCAAGGTTGCGCTCGGTTGCGTTGCTGACACGGCTTCGCTTCTGCCACTTTCGCATTCGATAGAATTGTGAGCGGTATCGAGAATTGATGGTTTTCCCGGAGTAGTCCTTGTTTTGCCAGTCGATATCGGTGGACAATCCTTTGTCGTGGAGCATCACGGTCATTGGTGCACCCGTTCGGGCCCGTTGGTCGCCTTGTTCTGGAGAAAACACACGCCATTCTGCACCTTGGTCGATCACGTTGTCTTCCAACACGAGCCCACAATCGTCGCAAACGACCTCTCCACGGGTCTCGTCACGGGTCAAACTTCGGCTACCGCAGTCGCTGCACTTCACAATGTCTTCCACTTGTTGGTCACTCATTTCCATCTCTCCAGTTTACACTCTTTGTGTAAATGTATATATCCCTTAGGGGGTTGTAATTTAAACCCTTCGCCCTCAAATGACGCACGCCCCAACGGCTCAGCCACCCTTAGGGGGTTTTGCGGTATCGTGTCCCGCAGTGGCCTTCACGGTGCCGTCCCGAACCGGTTATGAACATCTGACCCGTGATTCGGTTTGAGGGGGACACACATGCGAACCAACTGGCCACCGACGAACATCGCTCTCACCCCCGGTAAGCGGGTCCTCTTTTTGACCAAAGACATGGAGCTCATCAAGCAACAGCTCTACAACGGGTTAAATCTGCGAATGGAGGAT
>QXXW01000088.1:0-28726 GCA_009887255.1 Candidatus Poseidoniales archaeon
TGCATTTTATTTTCCGATACAAAGGGGATTCAGTGGGCCGATACAGACGCTACCGACGGGGATGTAGGTGTTACTACGGCCATCCACGTGAACACAAACCCACTCGGGTGTAAGTAAGGCATTGTCGGCTCAAGAATTATACCATGGAAGAACAAAATGTCGGTATGGTCAATGTCGAATGCCCTTCTTGTGCGGAAACAATTGACCTTGGTCCTGATGCTTTAGGAACCTACGAATGCCCGTGTTGTCAACAAGATTTCGAGTACGAACCCTTGGCCGACAACGGGACTTGGACCGTCATTGGCGTGTTTTTCTTGATGTTTACCGCAGCCTTTTTCGCCTTGATGTTCAGTTACATTGAGGACAGCGATTGGGAAGAAACAGAAGGCGAAATTCTCTCTCGTGACGGTTCCATAGAATGGGACATTGGATACAAGTACACCTTCACCGTCAACGGTGAAAGTTTCAATGGAAGCGACGGGTGTTCAAGCGATGGAGGGCAATCAAACTGTGGAGGATACGACCCTGGAGATGCAGTGATGATCTCATACAACCCTGGAAATCCAAACCAAAACGAGATGGTTGACAATCAAGTCGGCATGGTGTTGATCTGCTTCTTTTCAATACCGATCCTCGTGATGGGCTTGTTGTTGTACGGCAGAATCCGACACGGTGAACGTTTCTCCGGGGGCGGTGATCATGACCGCCTCAGCTAAGCAAGGCGGACGACCTGCATCTATCCTACAGATTCAAGACGGTGAAACGTTTGCCCAGGGCCATGTTGAACCGCATCAAAGCCATCTTCTCATCGGGACCAAGCACGGCTGAACTGTTGGCCAACGGGGCTGTGGTGCTGGACGTTCGAACCGACAAAGAATACCAAACCGGTCACGTGGAAGGGTCCATTCACATTCCGTTGCAGCAACTCCCCAAGAAAATCAACGCCGTCAAAAAAAGACGCAAGCCCGTCGTCACCGTGTGCGCCAGCGGTGCTCGAAGCGGTCGTGCAGCCAAACTTCTGCGGTCCCACGGTGTTGACGCACACAACGGCGGTGGTTGGTTCAAAGTCGACCGGTTGTTGCAGCGACGCTGAACGTTGAACAAAGCGGATTTCAGTCCACTCGGAACATGCATTGTGTGGGCGGTTTGAAGATTCGATGACGGTATCGGGCGATGAAACGGTAGACAAGGTTGCGAAGTGGCAGCGGAACCAACCACAGCACGGGATACCACATCTTCCAATGCCATCTCATGTACAGCAACGCCCGTAGGCCTGCGGCTGAGCGCATGTACGGCTTGCCGTTGCGAACCAAATACACCGAATCGGCCGAACGCATGGGTTCGGGGAAGGTAGCGATGATGCGTTGAGCATCGTCGGAGAGTATGGGCCGGTAGGCCAGGTTCTGTCCGCGAGCCAAGCGTCGATCAATGAACGTGGCCAAGCGGTGACACAACCCGCAGTCTCCGTCCAAGAACAAGATGTCTCGATCGTCACCGGGCTTGAGGCGTTCTGCCAATTGAAGGGGCCACGTGTTGACCCTGACGCCTTCGCTGACGTGGACCAGATCCGGAGAGAGGACGTCCTCAATGCCCAAATCGTACACCTCGGTGAGGGAATTTGATTCAACAGTTGCCTCGCCCAGTCGGTACGACCAGGGGTTGTGGTGGGTGTGGCCAATGCTCAACGTGCCCTTGTGAACGGTGTACATCGAGTACCGCTCAAACAGGAAGGCCTCGAGAGAACCGGGGCTCGCTTGCATGACCTCACCTCCACCCTTTGCGTAACCTCGAAGGCTCGCTCCGTCGCTTTTACGACGCGATGACCATGCGTACGTTCCGTCTTCCGCTGACAACCGACAGCTGGCCAATCGGTAAGGCAACCCGTAAGCCCTCGGGGCGTAGGCGCACGTGATGCGGCTGTTGGTGTCCAGCGTGAGAAACAGCACTCCGGGCTTTTCGTCCTTGACGACGTAGGTTCGTACGTTGAATTCTGGAAAATTTGAGACGCCTGGAACCCATGGCCATCCACGAGGGCGCACCTTCCGCATCTCAAACGGTATGGTGCCGACATAGGCCTGCCCTTCGTGCAAGTCCAGCGTCAATCCAGCGGGAATGTAGGGTTCCAATCGGGCGGGGTCAACCTTCCAGTGCATGAAGGTCAGGTTTCGCCACTCCTGGCTCAAAGCATGGGGACTTGCCGGCATGGGGAAGGGCAGATGATCCGTTCGCAAAGGGACACCCATGGTCGGGCTTGGCGGGGATGGTGTTTGAACGTACCTTCTCAAATCTGCATCCGGCTCAGCACCTCGTCTTCCGTGCTCACCGTCGCCTCGAGGGCATGCTGTCGCAACAACTCGTATAGAGGAGAATGGAACATCCTGCATCAATGGGAACGAAGCACACGACCCTTGGGAAAGTGCTTCACTGGGGCTTTCTCGTCCTCTACGCTTACGGGATTTTCAAGCAAATCGATGACCTCTCAGAATTGGAAGACACGGCGCTTCTGCTGTTTGAGATCGCCTTCGCCACGCTTTTTCTTGTCATCGTGATGTTGCGCTATGCCTACATGCGCCGGTTTGAAACCTTCCAAGGGGCCACCGTTCCTGTTTCAGCGGTGCACAAAAAATCGGCGAGAGCGATCCACGTCGCCATGTACCTCTGCCTCGCCCTCCTCCCAATCACCGGTTTAGCCATCGCTGCCCTCTACACCCAAGGCGTTGGGGAGGAAACAGTGGCCATGGACATGGCGATCGGCCTTCACGGATTATCGGCCGACCTCAGTTATGTTCTCATCGTTGTTCACGTGGTGGCTGCGTTGTATTCTCGGGTAAAAGGCGAAGGGGTATGGACCTCCATGGTGCCGGTTTTCACCGAAACGGGGCCAAGTAAGAACCCCCATGTGGCGAAACTCACGGCGATGGAGCATAAGGCAGTCAGCAAGCTTGAGGCCTTCGTTGCTTCTCAAAAGAAGTGAACTTCACAAAGCGACCTTTGACGACGTAATGACGTCTGATTTGCGCGCTTCCCAAGGGAATCTTGAGCCCTCAGGTTGGCGTCCAAAGTGGCCACTGGCAGCCGTCACGCCATCAAAGGGTGAAGCGAAGATGTCGTTTTCTGTCCGGGCAATTTGCGTTTCATGTTGGAGAGTTTAAAATCACTGAAACGTCATGGTTATCGTGAACGAAACGGTAAACCCTCGAAAGATGTTGTTGATTGGCGCAGGTGGCATTGGGAGCCAGGTGCTCGAACTGTTGACGGCGGGATTGAGGCGAGTGGGTTTAACAGGCTCGATCACGGTCATGGACGGCGACGTGGTGGAAACGAGCAATCTTGGCCATCAGCGCTACACCAAAGCCGACGTTGGGCGACCAAAGGTGACCTGTTTGGCGGAGCGGTTGGACGATGCCAACAGCACATTGCGAGTGGTCGGCGACGTCAACAATTTGAGAAATCAGGGTCAACTCGAAGGGTATGATTTGGTGATGGTCTGCGTTGACAGGCCTGAGCCTCGGCGTTTGGTTCACGGTCTCACAACGCCTTGGTTGGACGTGCGATGCAGCGGCGATGGATGGGTTGTGTTGCCTTCGACAGCACCTCAATCACTGGTGGCGCGAATGACCCCCGACCACGAACCAAAGAGTTGTCAGGTGGAAGGAGCACTGAATGCTGGCAACCTCGAATTTGGATTCGCCGTAGCCGCTGCTTACGGGGCACAATGGGCGCTTCAATCTTGGAGAGGAGCCCAGCCTCCTGTCCAAACGATGGGCAGCCTGACCTACGGAGCGTTGCGCTTCCCCGAGGTGGTGGCATGATCGCACTGCCGGCTTCCAATTCGTTTCCTTTTGAATTGTCTGCGTGGACCCGTGCATGCGAGGCAGCCGCAGACCAAAGGGTCGACGATGCGGTGCTGTTGGACGTGCAACGCTCCCTCAGCCAACTCGGCCGATGGGACGGCGTCTACATCCTGTCTGTACTCGCACGGTTTGAGACCTCGGTGCTCATCGACGCTGAAGGACAGGTGTTCTTGGACTGGGGCACATCTGGCCAAGTTACCCTCCAACCGCCGATCGGAGCCAAGGCCCCGTTCCGACTCTGGGTTCACACCCATCCGGGTTTTGCAGCGTATTGGAGCGGCACCGACACACACAGCCTCGCATTGGGAACCGGAATCGTGGAGAAGGCGATGGTTCTGGGTGAACCGGGACCAAAATCTTCCACCAATGCGAACTTTGGTGATTGCAGCACAGCCGAACGCTTGTCCAGTCAAGGGCCACTCGCAAAGTGGTCGGAAGAACCGCCGTTGGCATGGGACAAATGGTACGAAACGAACGGCATACTGTTGGACGTGAATCAATGACTGCTCGACGGCCAAAAGACGAGGAAGAACACTGGCGTGCCCTGATGGCCTTGGCCCATGGCCGCGGCCGTTCAATTGCCGAAGTTATTGAGTCCATAACCGGGGAAGCGCCGTCTGAAGAAACCGTTGAAGCCGTTCGAAACCACCTCAGCATGGCTCAAGAAACCGGCCAAGCCGTTGACATTGCCAAAGTGGTCCAATCCGTAAACGCCTTGCAAAGCAAGTGGGCTTGATCACTGGTTAACGTAGGTCGGGCGTCTGTTTTCAATAAGAGCCGACAGGCCTTCGAGGGCGTCTTTGGTTGAGAAGATGGTGTGAAGGCCCTCAAGTTCCATGTCCAATCCAGTCGCCAAATCGGTGGTAGCGGTGGCATCGATGAGGTCGCTGGCCATCTTCAAGCCGATGGGAGCGGTGTACGACAGGCTCTTGAGTTGACGGGACACGGTTTTGTCATCCGAATCGAAGTTCTCCGGGCAACCACCACCGATCAATGCTGGCATGTTAACATCCGTGTAGAAGGCTTCTGCGAACTTGACCACGCTTGATTCTGGGTTGGCTGGTGCACCCGGATATTTGTTTTCGGGCTTTCCTGTTTCAGCAAGGGAAGCCACTTGAGCGTCCACTTCAGCAACGTCAACCAAATGCGTGACCAAACCGAGGTCATGAGCCACCTGTGCGGTCATGAAATTCCCAGCCAACACGGCCCAACGAGCTGCTGGAATGCCGCAAATGCGAGCGGGGCGTTGCGAACCTCCCAGGCCCGGATAGATACCAATGGACGTTTCTGGGAATCGGAATTGAGTTCTTCGGGTACCGATACGATAATCACAAGCAAGTGCCAATTCCAATCCTCCGCCAAGCGCAAGGCCTGTTGTTAGCGCAACGGTGGTCTTTGAAGACGTCTCAATCGCATTGAGAAGGTCGTGACCTTCAGCGGTGAAATCATAGATGTCAGGGATGGTTTCTGCTCGGATTTTGTCCACAAAGAACTTCACATCCGCTCCGGCGACGAACGCTTTTCCTGCACCATCGAGTACGATCGTGTGGACCGAATCGTCCGCATTCGCAGCAGCAACTGCTGAGGTCAATTGATCAACGACCGTGACGTTGAGTGCGTTCATGGCCTCGGGCCTGTTGATGATGAGCGTGGCCACACCGTTGTCCACATGGCTGTCAACATAGGAGAAGTTCCAATTGGTGTTGCCCTGAGTATCGACGAAGTCTGGAACGGTCCAACCCTCTCCAGCGATGTTGGCATAGGCATGAGCCATTCGTGCGGCTTCCTCTACGCCCAAGCGATTCATCAATTCAAACGGCCCACGGGCCCAACGAAGACCGACCTTTGCGCCACGGTCAACATCCTCCATGCTGCAAATGTCCTCATCCACGATTTGGGCGGCAACTCCGAAAACGACACCGAGCAACCGTTCGGCCACGGCCTCGTATTGGGTTTGGTTGTAATTGGTGTTGTCTGAAATGGGCCACTGCTCGCTGTTGGCCACCAGATCCCGGAGATTTTGTGCCCCCACATACCGGGGGGTGTGAAGTTGTTCTGCGAGGTAATCCGTGGAATGCAAAGCGATGGGGGGCCCGGTGAGGTTCATCAGCCCGAACGGACCAAGGCCAATGCTGAACGCTTTGCAGGCGATGGCATCGATTTGAGCGGTGGTCGCCACGCCTTCTTCCAACAACAAACAGGCTTCGTTCAACCAGGGAACAAAGAAACGGTTGACCACAAACCCTGGACGGTCGGCGCACACGATGACGACCTTGCCCAACATCTTGCAGTACTGAACGACCTTGTCGACGGTAGCCGCACTGGTCGCCTTGGCAGGAATGACCTCAACCAAGCGATTCTTGGCAGGGTGGTAGAAGAAATGGAGACCTACAAATCGATCGGGCCGGCCGGTTGCATCTGCCAAGGCGTTCACCGACAACGAAGAGGTGTTTGATGCGAAAATGGTGTCGGGGCCACATGCCTTGTCAAGCGTTGTGAACACGGCGGTTTTGACATCGAAATCTTCGAAAACGGCTTCAATCACCAAATCGGTGTTTTCCGCCGTCTGATCGACGCCAACCACACTCGTGATGCGCCCTTTGATGCCGTCGACTTGGGAGGGAGAGAAAATGCGTCGTTCAACAGCTTCATCCAAGAAATTGGCGATGATGCTCTGGCCACGTTCTACCCACTGGGATTCTCTGTCCACCATCTGAACATCAAATTCTTCTTGAGCGGTTTTCTGAGCGATCCCAGAACCCATGTTTCCAGCGCCGATAATGGCCACACTCTGAACAGGCTGCATGGTATCGGCCAACTCAATCCCCTCCATGAAGTCAACGGCGTTCAACGCTGTTTCAGAAGAGAGAATTGTACGCTTCATGATGTCTTTGAACCCATTTTTCCACTGAGAAATATGCAGCTCTTGCCCGTACTGCCTCGGACTCATCGGCCAGTTCAGAAATCGCTTTTCGCCACATTTCAACATCGTCCATCGGGAGGAGATGGTGTTCCAATGGAACTTCATTGTGTGCTGGAGCATCGGCCACCAGGGCAACCGTGCCGGCCGCATATGCTTCAAGCGGGGGCAGTCCAAATCCTTCAGCAATGGAAGGGAAGAGCAAAGCATCAGCGTGTTGCAATGCTCCAATCAATTCATCTTGTTCCAACCGCCCAATCCAATTGAGATTGCACTTTATGCTCTCAGCCAAAGAAAGCAACTCTTTCTTTGATTTGGGCGAAGATTCCGCCCCAATTTTGTGCAAAGTAACATCCATTCCAGCACACACATTCACGGCAAAATCCAAGCGTTTTCGTTCTTCCTCGCTACCGACGACAAGCAGATTACAACCCTCTTTGAACCAAGTTGGCCTTGTTGTCTCGATTTCATATTCGTGCAAATTAATTGCGAGGGGGATCCATGATGTGGGTACGCCGGGAAACCGTATTTCGCATTCTTGTTGAGTGTCCTTCGAACTACAGATCAGTAGACTTGCTCGAGACAACCCTCTCTTGATGTTGGCCAAATCTTTCCTACGAAGAAAGGAAGGATTTTGTTCTCCAATCGCAACATCGCTTCGTGTATGTGGAAACAGATGGAACAAATCATGCACGGTTACGACCGACCGACCTGATTTGGGAACCAATCCCGCTTGCTCTTGGTCGGTAATGTGAACGACATCAGAGTCACTGGCCAATTTTTGAACACGTGAAGGCCCACCGACCCATCTCCGCCAAAGGCGCTTGAATGGATTGTTGCTCAACTTGTATTCATGAACCGAGGCCAATTCATACTCTTCAATTAACCCCGATCGTAACCTTTCAACCAGTGCCGAGTGTGCGCTACCAAGCCCCGAATGAGGCGATAATGCACCTCCTCTTGCCACCGTCACTTTACGCAATAAAACCCCTCACTGTACACTTTTTAGGTGCTTCAGCAATTCAGTGATTTCCGGTTTTGGAAATCCCATCCTCGCTTTTGCAACTTGACCTTCATGACAGGGTCCATCGTGCTTCGGACAACTGTTGCCGATTTCAACCCAACGCTTCATCGCCGGGTCCTTCCTCTGTGACCGATGCGGACAGCGCGTGTTTCAACAGGAGGGAGAGGGTACCACACCAAACCGCATTGTCGTTCAAAGCCATTCCAACTCTGTTCGGATGGTCGTTGTTGTGCGCGGGTCAATCGCTGGCGAAGACGGTGATGCCGATGGTGTTGGCCTTGTGCCTCATCATCGATGTTCATTCAGATGGACACGGCGTCTTGAATCACGCCCCAGCGAAAGCAACTCACCCCCTCCATTTCTCGGCGGGTGTGGAAAAGAAATCAAGTAGGAGGAGGGAAACGGTCCTCATGAACAACGATGCCAGAGCCACCCATGACCCTCGAGCCCGATACCTTTCAGTCCCTCGTTCAGGGCATCAACGACACGATTGATGCAGGCACCACGATTCGAACCACGTTGGCCGCCCATTCCAACCAAGGGCCGTTCACCACTGAATGGGAGGTGGCTGCTGCCGTCGAAGCCCTCCACGTCTTTGGGTCGAGATGGAGCATCGAGATTCTTGCCGCTCTCTACATCACTGGGCCTCGTCGATTCAACGAAATGAAGCACATGCTCACCGGAATTTCAAGCCGAACGTTGTCGGACAAGTTGCGGTTCCTCGCCGAAGAGGGCTTGGTGGCACGGCTCGTCAACGAAGGCCCCCCGGTTCGGGTGACGTACCAACTATCTGAACACGGCAAAACATGTGGCCGATTGCTTTCCCCTCTCGTGGCCCATCTGAAGGTCCTCCACGGATCGGTTCGCTCAGCGTGATCAGGCCTCGACTCGGTCCACTTGACGGACCTCCCCATGTTGAAGGTCAAACGCACTCAACCGCTTCGGAGCCTGTTTGCTGTGATACAGGCAGGTGTCCAACCCCACGATCGAGGGACGCCCGTCGCCCAGGGTCACCGGGCTGCGGTACACCTCGCCCCATCCTGCTCTTCCCCGGGGATGAATGGCCACGGTGGGGGTGTGACCGAACACGACGGTGCGATGTTCATCGATTGGCTGGGCGGCTCGGTGAAACGGTTCACGCACCCACAACAACGATTCCTCCGAGGGCATGGTCAATGCTTGATTCGGATCGTACCCCGCATGGACCAATCGCCACTGATTGAGCACAACATGGGTTGGCAATCCATCCATCCATTCACGGTCTTCAGCCACGGCTTCAAGCATGGCGTCAAGCGCCAACCTTCCGTTGTCGTTGGTGTGTGCCTCCATGTAGGCGTCCAATGTTGTGCGCCCTCCGTTGTGCATCCACAGCTGAAAATCAAGGTCGGGGTCGTTCAAAAGCCGACCGTGGAATTGCTCCACCATCATGGCCTCATGGTTCCCTTTCACCGAACACAGGTCATCGCGCTCTTTGACCGTTTGAACCATGCCATGGGAATCTGGACCTCGGTCGATGAGGTCCCCAAGAAAGACCACATGGTCCCCTTCCTTCAACTGCAACGCTTCCAACAACTGCAAGGCAGTTTCGTGAAACCCATGGACGTCACCGACGGCCCAAACTCGGTGTCCAGCGTCCAACGCTGCTTGCAGCTTTTCCTCCAAGTCCATGTCCCTCATTCTTGCTTTCCTCCAACAAAGAACAAGGCACATGAGGCTACATAAGGGAATAAGAACACACCATCCAACACGTCTGAAAACACCCCAGGACAGGTGTAAAATCAACGAACACGGAGACGATGGATTAAGAGGGCGACGGGTGTTGTTCCTCATATGCCGCTTCTTGCCCAATGGGTCACGCAACGTCCCTGGCTTGCGGCTGGCTTGGCTGGAGCGGCCACTGGAGTGGTGGGCTTAACCGGTGGCGTGGCCGCTGCTGCAGGGGCAATGGGGGCGCTGGCGTTCGGAGGCATCTCAACAAAAGCTGCCACAAGTGAACATCCATTGCGACGTCGAATCCTCAAGACCCTTGAAGACAAACCCGGCTTGTGCTATCGAGAATTGCAAGCATCGCTGTCTGCGGCCAACGGAACCCTTCGCCATCATCTCGATGTGTTGCAATCTCAACAGGTGATCACGGTCCTGCCTGTCAACGGCCGGACGTGCTACTTCGCTGGAGGCCCAAGCCAAGTGGAAGTGTTGCGAAGCAAGGTGGTGAGTGAAGAGCGAATGGCCACCCAGTTGCCCATCGGCTTGTCCTTGGTTCAGCGGTTGGTGTTGGAAAACATCGAACAGGAGGGAACCCCCCGTTCTCAAGCAGAACTTGCCAGGCGACTTGGACGAACCCGTGCGACCGTCCACAGCGCGATCAAAGTGCTGCGTCGTCGTGGAATCTTGAGGGACGACCGATTGCAATTGATGCCTCACATCGACATGAACCTCTGCCGAAGTGCCCACCCCATGGTGACCTACGACCATGAAGACGAACGGCGCCGTTGAGGTTGGTGCCAATGGAGCGGATGGCTCAAAATATGCCGCTCAAGCGGCAATTGTCTCATAGAATTCAAAGACCCTCGTCCGACCCATCCGACCATGTTCTCTGTCCGCTTGGTCGAGCATCCACTGCCATCGGTCGAACGAGACGCTGATGCCCTGGTGGAATGGATGGTATCAACGCTGGCGTTGGTCAGAAAACGGGGCGATGCTACGGCCGATGATGGTCGTGCTGGACCCGTTCATCGCTTGCTCAGGGACCACCTCTTGGGCCAGCCCGGCCGTTCTTGGGACGCACAGATGCTCGCTGACGACTTGGCCCTGATGCCGGCCTCGTTGAATCATCATCTCACACGATTGGTCGAGAGCGGGTTGGTTGGCTTCACCAACGAGGGCAAAGGATGGAGAAAGTACTACCTCAACGGTGGCAGCGTTAGCCATGCAGTGGCCTTTCTTCAGCAGCGCGCCCAATTGGTGCTCAAGCAGCGAACGTTTGCTCTGGAACGATGCTGGCATCGCAAGGGGCTCGACCTGCCCGTTGAGTTGGGCCAACCCGACACGCCCGCGCTGATGTTGGGTGTGGTGGATCATCGGCCAACACCCGTGCCGTCGGAAGGCAATTGGTTGTCCCATTGGATGAATGATTTTGGATTGCTGGGTGAACGGCCGGGCAAAGAATTGCACTCGCAATCCCTCTCCGTGCGTTTGTTTGAGGACCTGCTGGGACGCGACGCACCGCTCTCGTTGGACGAAGCCATGGACGTTCATGGGGGCGACAAGGCCCGCATTGGAAGGATTTTTGAGCGCTTCAGAGCCACAGGGATGGTCGAAAGAGTGCCGAGAACCGACCGACTCACCACCTCATTGTGGACGGCCATGACCTCACAACATCAACGTCGTGGACCCGATTGGATGCTCAAGAAGGGTGGCTTTCAACGACTCTTGAGCGATGAACTTCAGACCTTGTTGCTGCGAGCTCTGGGTGAGCAAGAACTTTCCATCGATGCCCTCAACACTCACCTCGAAGGCGTTGAGGTCCGCGAACAGATGTTGTTGCTGAACCTCCTCGGAGGGCGCCTACCCATGGGATACCGAATGGCGGGGCACAACATTGACGCTCTTCATCGAACGGTCGAAACTCGAATGGACCGTGTGTTGCGACGCATGGCTCGAGTCGCCAGCTTGCTCGATGAGGCGTTGCCTGCCAGCGGGGAAGATTCTTCAAAATAACACCGGAGGACACGGCATGCCCGAGCACGTTAAGCCCAAGCCCGGGGAGTGGGACGGTGAAGCGCGTCCGCTCTACTTGGCGCCAATGTCCGGCGTCACCGACCTGCCGTACAGGCTTCTGGCCAAAGAGTGCGGGGCTGATGTGACGATCACCGAATTCACCAATTCAACGGCCTTGACGCGTGAAGCCGCTGCCTCATGGCGTCGCATGGAAACCCACGGCAGCGAAGTTCCGTTCATTCCCCAAATCTTCGGTGGCGATGTTGGTGACATGGCAACAGCTGCAGAAATGTTGGCAGGCAGCGCAGACGTCATCGACCTGAATTTTGGTTGCCCCGCACCAAAAGTCACCAACATTTGTGCTGGCGCAGCGCTCATGGGAGAGCCTGACCGTTTGGTTGAGATGGTCCACACCATCGTCAAGCGAGTTGACACCCCCATCACCGCTAAAATGCGTCTCGGAACGGGAGGGCAAGCCAACAATGCCTTGTCCATTTGTCAGCGCCTGGAGGACGTCGGAGCGGTCCGATTGTGCATTCACGGTCGGACCTTACGCCAACGCTACACGGGCGTTGCGGATTGGAGCAGCATCGCTGAAGCCGTGAAGGCTGTGGATGTTCCGGTGGTCGCCAACGGCGATGTGATCGATGCCGCTTCAGCCGGTGCTTGTTTGTCACAGACCCACGCAGCCGGCTTGATGGTGGGACGGGGGGCCATTGGACGACCGGGCGTGTTTGGAGACATCAAGGTCGGACTGGGCTGGATGGAACAAGAAGAACTTCCTTGGGTAAAAGCCACGGAGGATTGGCACCATCTTGAGGAAACGGCCCAAGCCTTTGCCCAACGGCGTTGGTGCTGGGACCGCTACATCGGACTAAGCGAAGCCACCATCGGCATTCAATCCCGCTGGATGCAACGTCACGCCATCGCTTTCACAAAGGGGCTGCCCAACGCTAAAAAAGCTCGATTGGCCATGCACGATGAAGACACGGACAAAGGTATGGCCAACGCCATCAGTGCGTTCTTGGCTGAAGGAATCGCCTCAGAATGAGGATTCCCAGTCTTCCATGGGGTTGGCTTCGTTCCAAGCCTCATCGGTGGTTTCACCACGGATCTTGAGGACTTCACGGGCCAAAAGCCAGTAGATGAGAGCGAGGGAACGGCGACCCTTGTTGTTGGCAGGCAAGGCGATGTCCACATTGCGCAAGTGGTTGTTGGCGTCAACGATGCCGACAATGGGCAATCCGGTTGCGACGGCTTCGCGAAGCGCTTGTTGGTCGTTGGCGGGGTCGGTCACGAACAGAATGTCCGGTTCAATGTAGGACCGGAGCACAGGGTTGGTGAGGGAACCGGGAATGAAACGGCCAACAGCGGAATGTGCACCGATGGCTTCTGCGAAGAGACGAGCAGGTCGTTGTCCGTATTGGCGAGCGCTGACGACCATGATGGAGGGAGCGTCAAACTTGTTGAGAAGAGCAGCGATGGAGCGGATGCGTGCATCGGTGATGCTGATGTCAAGGAGGTAGAGACCGTCTTCTCGGACGCGGTCAATGAAACGGCCCATGTCGGCGCTTTTCTGCTGTGTACCGATGTTTACGGCGTTCTCCTCATAGGTCTCGGCGGAAACGAGCAAAGCGGTCTCTTCAGACATGGTCAATCACGACAAGCCGCCCACTCACCTCCTGTATTAAACCACTTCGTCGCTACTCGCCGTTACTTTTCATCGCCCAGGGAGGGGAAAATGTATCAAAAGAAGTCCTTCCTCTCTTGGTTTATGGCGAACGTTTCGGAGGAAACAAGGTCGCCATCACCCCCTGTCCTCGACAGCGCCAGACAACGAGAAGATGGATTTTGGGAAGGCCCAGACGGCCTGCTTGTGTCCGTGAGTGCATCCGACGTCGAGAGGTACACCTACTGCCCCATGTCTTGGTATCTTTCCAAAGAGGGAAACGCCGGTGTTGGCCAAGCCATCTCCGAAGGCGTTGAATTGCACGAACGACGGCATCAGGAAATCACCGCATTCCAAGGACACAAACACGAAACCACTCGCAACCTCATCATTTGGGAGTGGTGGTTCGCCATCATTGTGGTTCTCATCGTTGACACCCTTCTGTTTAGCTACGCCAACGATTTGAACATTCAAACAACGGATCTCTCAAAATTGCTGGCGTTGTGGTCGTTCTCCTTCCTTTTGGTCGGTCTTGGCAGCATCGCCCTCCCGTGGAGGACGTGGGTGAACATCGACCCTCCACCACCTCGCTTTCAGCGAAAATTGGCCACCGTCCCTTCGTACTTTGAACCTGAGGATTTTTCTGGAGGGTGGTTCAAAGGCGGCCGTGTTGAAGCCTTGTTGCTTCTCTCTGCCATCGTTCTCGCCATTCATTCCGTTGCGTTGCTGTTCGCCAGCAACCGAGAGCAAGCCGCCTACGTGTTGGCGGTGACGACCATCGGGTGGACGATGGCAACGACGGTACGGCTCCAGCGCGCCCTCGTGGCCTACAACGATGCCATGCTGCTCGCTGAAAAAACAAACTTGTCCATGAACGACCACGTCGCTTATTCAGACGGTGACGAAAACAGCGGCCTCCTGAGAGACGAGGCGACAGGCCTCAGGGGAAAACCCGACCAAATCGTGATCATTGACGGAGAATTCATTCCTGTGGAGCAGAAAACCGGAAAGGTGCCCCACAAGCCTCACCGGTCCCATGTGATGCAGTTGCTCAGTTACACGCATCTGGTTGAGGCGACGACGAACAAACCGCCTCCTTACGGCATCCTAAGATACGGCCCGGACGCCCTGCACAAGATCGATTGGGACGAAGAAGCGCGTGATGACCTGTTCACCACCGTGAAAACCATACAGGAAGTGATGGCTCAGGGCGGTGCAAAGCGGAACCATGACCGTGTTGGAAAATGTCGGCACTGCTCAAGGCGATACGCATGCCCTGATGCGTTGTCGAAGGCTCAGTAACACTCGTCAACCAAGGGGTATTGCATGCATCCGTGGGTGATGGTGACGATGATGTCAAAGTTGTCTTTGAACGGGGTTCCAAGGGTGTCCTCACCCAACCCGCGGGCCCGCACTTCCAACTCCCATTCACCATAGGAAAATTCTGGATTCGGTTCAAGGCGCTGTTCGAGCGGTTGAGCGTCTTCGCTCACGTCTTGCTCCCATTGGATTCGCCCGTCGGCATCGGTGAGGGTGGCCCGGACATAGCGGGTGGTGTTGTCGGAAAAGAAATCCGATCCTGTGAAACTGACCCGGAAGTAAATGCGCACCTCTTTGGTTTGCTCGTCAACAACAAAAGTTGAACGGTTGGTGAATTCATTGAGCAGTTCTGCTGGGGACGTGAATTGATGAGAAACTTCGATTTTCTCGTTGGTCAAACTCTCAAAAGCAGGTTCTCGAAGGGATTCCACACCTTCACGGGCGGCGATGAGTCCCATGCACCCTGAGGTGGACGAGAGCAACACGAGCAGCACCAAGGCTGTGCCAAGTGAGAACCGAGGCATCGTTTGTCCCACTCGCCTCTCATCTATGAAGGACGCGCCGCGCTGTCCACACCATTGAAAGCCAACCAAAGACAGGCCTGCCTTGTCTGAATGACGCGAACATTGGCTGAGCTCCGGCGATGACGAACCCTATGAACGCCGACAGACGCTCAACCAAACTTGGCTCCACACACGCCGCACTCGTCCACATCAAGTGGAAGATCAGCCCCACAAGCACCGCACTCTGCGGTCTCTTCTTTCGGCTCCTCTCGCTTTGGGGCTCGCCGGCGACGTTGCGGTTTCTTGGCAACGCTGCTCTTGCTTTTTCCGTCAGGGTTGTTGGAAGCAGATAGCGGTTCATCGTCGTCCTTGAACGTGAAGTTGGCGGTGGCTTCGGCCACCTCGTTGCCCGCCAGAGATGAGTCGGTCAAGGTCATGCCGACCTGAACCTTTTCTCCCGGCATGACGCCTTGCTCGCCGGTGATCTCAAAGAGCCGCTCTCGGATGTCGGCATCGGAAGCACTGAGTTCTCCAGTGTCCTTGCCGAGGGTACGAATCTCACCTTTTGAAGCCAGTATGGCGTCAATGTCGTGACTGGATTCGTCCTGTCCTGAACGCTTGAGCGTGGTGGTGACCTGTGAATTGTAGGCCTCAAGCTCTTCTTCGGTCATCTCTTCGAGGGCAAGTTCCTCCGCATTGATTCGGTCGTAGGCGGCTTCGACCTCGGCCTCAGCGGCTTCGAAGTTGGTGTCCCATTCGTCTTCGAGATGCTCTTCGTCAAATCCAAAGTCCTTCACGGCCTCTGCGTAATTTTTTGTGCCTGTCACGATTTGATTCTCGTCTTCCTCTTGAGGCAGGGCCACGGGTGTTTTCTCAACCGTGCGGCGCTCCCGTCGTTCCCGACGTTCAAAGAAAGAACTGACATCCTGCGGCGTACCGCAGTACGGGCAACTGTCAAGCAAATCGGGCACGGACTCTTCACACTCGTGACAGTCGTGGAACTGACTGCGTGCTTTCAACAGGTCAAACCTGCAATGTGGGCAGCGGTCTTCGTCGCCTTCCAGTTCCCCGTCGCAAGAAGGACAGTATTCGAAAATGTCTCGCTCAACATCCTCTTCCCGCTCACGGGTGAGTATCACAGCAGCCACAAGCACACCGATCAACACCAACGCCCCAAAACCGAACAGGGTCATCGTACCGGCTTGGGATGCTGTCGACGCATCATCGGTGCCGTCGTTGGCTGCCAGCGTGGCAAAGGAGCGCGTAAAGGTTGAACTGATGGAAGGGTCTTCTGGAACAAGACGCACCGTCGAGAGGGCGGCTGAGGCCGTGAAGGTGCACGAAAGGGCGACTCGGTCGCCTCGGTTCATCACGTCGGCTTGAAGGGATTCAATGACCGAACCCTCACCGTTTTCGCACGAATAGTTGGCTTGACCCGTCTCTCGGCTGGTCAAATTAATGGAAAGTGTGTACGCCTCTCCATCCGCCAGTGGCATGGTTGCCGCTTCATTGTCGGCGTTGTTGAGGGTAAGTGATGAAAATTCCCAATCCAATTGGAGGCTGGATTCAACCAGGACCGTCCCCTGAGCGAGAGAGTTTTGTCGGTTGTCGTCGTAACTGCCCAAGGCTGGAACCCATTGTCCCGAAAACATGGCGGTGTGGGCTCCCAATTCCGTGGAGAGTGAGGTGGTCCACGTGAACGATTCCCCGGCTCGAAGGAGAATGCTGGGGGAAACGCCTTCAAGGCCGTCAAACGTGTATTGGAAGGTGCCTGAAACGTCAATGGTGCCGGTGTTTTCCATGGTTACTCGCCATTCCACGTCTTCACCCGAGCGAACAGAAGGGGTCGTTGGGATGGCCATGGCATCGACATAGACATCGGGAATTGGAGAGATCAGCAACGTGCCGGTTGTCGCATCGTTATCGGTGGATTCTTGGACGAATGACGGGGTGTTGAACGGGTTGATTCGAGCGGTGAGCAGGTGAGTTCCTGTGGGCAGAGAAAACAGGGTTGACATGTTGATTTCAGTGCTGAAAGGTTGCTGACTGTAGCCCATGCCCGCCATGGAGACGCTGAACGGAGGAGCCGTCACCAAACCACCTGAAGGCCTTGGCACCTCCAAACGGATGGGGACATCTTCTGATTGGGTGCCGTTGGTTCGAACCAAGGTTCCTTCCACCGTCCATGGCCCTTGAAGGGCATCCTCAGGAGAGGTGATGGTCAAATCACCAAGGAAACTCACGTCCATCCGGGTCGCCACGGTGAGTTCGGCATCGAACGCTTTGTTCTGTTCCGAGGCTTCCAAGATGTCGTTTCGGGCGTCGGGTGTCACAACGATGGTTGCCAAGCCGCTGCTGGGTGCTGCGATGGTGGTGTTCACCCAAGCACTGGCGCCGGCCATTAGTGCAGGCGTTGGAAGGAAAAGGTCGCTTTGTTCGGGAACTTCAACGAGCAACTCAGAAGCGCTTGCATCGACGGTTCCGGTGTTCTGGAGACGGACAGCCATGGGGACATTGTCACCGGAGAAGACAGGCCCGTCAGTGATGAAATCCACGCTTGTCACCCGAACGTTGGGCAGGCCTTGGACCGTGAAATCTTTGCTGATCTGCACGGGGGTGTCGCCGTTGGCCTCGTACTCAAACCAAATTCGGTGTTGCCCTTCGGTTAACCCGGACCACGTGGCCGTCACGGTGGTGTACGATTCGCCGAGGATGTCAACAGTGCTGAATTTTAACCGACTCGACGTGCTGATGTCCTCTTTGTAAAATCCATAAGAGACGCCGAGAGCTTCGCTGCTTTGGTTGTTGTAGAGTGTCACTTCAATGTCCATGGAACCTCCCATGGTAGGGGATGCTGGTGACAACGACATTTGGACCGCAGACGATTGGACGCCGCCGCTGTCTGCGGCTTGAACCAGCGGTGCCACGAGAACAACGCACAACATGAGCATGAGCAGGCTCGCTGTTGCCTTCCGTTCCATGCGTTCCTTCTGTTGGCCTGAGCACTTGAACCCATCTCTGCATCTGCGTGCGTTGAGCCGCGTTCGTCAACCGGTTGAACCTGACCCGAACACCGCCAATTCAATTGAGCCGTTCGGACTTCAAGGGGAGGATTGAAGGGCAACCCTGCGTGTCCGAAATCATGGGCCGAGGCGCAGCAAGTTGGGGTCTTGTGACCTTGCTCTTGTGCACGCTCTTGGCCAACCCTGCTGCACATGTGGTGTTGGAAGAGAAGTCAACAGGTTGGCACTCCACCACCTCCAACCTCGTCATGACGTTCTCAAACGGCCCAGCACAGGGCGATGAGGTCACCGGAACACTGGCCGTGACCTTCGCAACCTCCGGTACTGGAACGCTTGACTCCATCTTCGTGGAAATCAGTGAAACCGGATCAGCATGGTCGACGCTGGTCAACCTCACCGAGACGCCCTGGATGTATCCGTTCGACACCACCGATATGGAAAACGGCACCTACACGATGCGGGCCACCGGCTGGGACAGCGATGCAGAAGACTACACCAACGCCACCTCGGGTTCCTTCGACATCGTGAATCAAATGCCGGTCATCACCACCTTCACCGTGCTCAACCCGCAAACCGGCAACGGCACGAGCGTTGAATCCCGAGCTTGGTTCAACGTGGAGAGCTCGGGAACCTTGGCGTTCCGATGGGGCGCTCAGGACGACGACCTTCGCCAAGCCACCCTCACCAATGTCCCCGGCCCTGGCACCCCGTCAACCGATGGGCCCTCCAACCTTGCTTACGGCTGGGACTGGTCATCTGGGAATTTGAGCGAGGGCACATGGGCCCCACGCCTGACGGTGTCGGACCACTCGGGTTTGTCCGCCACAACAACCCTGTTCCTCGGTATTGACCGAACCGCACCCAGCATGGGCAGCGTGATGGTCGGCACCGGCCAAACTTGGCAAGCCAGCAGCACCGTCACCCTCTCGGGGCTGCTGACCAACGCAGATGACGGGCAAGGCTCTGGTGTGAACCAGGTCGAATACATGCGGGCCGACGACACCGACTGGTCCATCGCCACCAACGACAGCATCACCTTGACTTTGGAGGAAGGGGTTCACGACCTCCTCTTCAGGGCCACGGACCGCGTGGGCAACACCGGCGCCAACACCACCGTTACGGTCCGAGTTGACGAAACGGCTCCGACGGCCCTTGGATGGCTGGTGGATGAACTCACGACAAGCCGCTCCGGTCCTGCCAACGTGACCCTTCTCACGAGCGATGAAGCCTCGGGAATCGACAACACCTCAACGACGATTCAGTTTGGCTTTGACTCCAACGGTGTCGGAGAAAGTCCTGACCTCACCGGCCGATGGTTGAGCATGGGGGCCAACGGCGTCAATGGGCAGGTGCAACTGTCGAATTGGGCCACAAAGTCCCGTCAGCACCTGATGCTGCGTGCCATCATCACGGACGAGGCGGGCAACGCCTTCACAACCTCAGCCAGTGCCTTCCAAATCTTACCGGGGCTCGATTTGCTGTGGAACAGCACCGAGACCAACATCAATCGCTTGGTCGTCCGACCGGGCGAACAAACCGGTGACGTCGTTGTAACCAGCGTGTTGGAGTCCAACGAGGATTACGGTGGTAGCGTCATCGTTCGTCTTGAAACGGCCCCAGCTGACCGCTCAGCAAGCGTCACTTGGACGGTGATGGAAACTCGAAACCTCCCCAGCGGCTCGCTGGCGGACAGCACAGAGACCATCGTGTGGAACTACACCGTGCCCAATTCAGGTCAATACGACATTCGCTTGGTCATCGACCATGCCAACGTCATCGACGAGTTCGATGAGGGCAACAACCACAACTACCTGGTGGTGACGGGAGCCTCGCTCGACAATCCCGGCTTGGTGCCCTCGTTTGCCCCTTCTGTGCTCGCTCTCCTCTTCGCCGGTTTGGCGGTGGCCCATCTCCAGCGTCAAGCAAGGGATTGAAAAGAAGTGGGTGGCACCGTTGGCCATGCGCCAATCGCTACCACGGGTTCCAAAGGACCGAATTGCGGTCGTGATCGGGGCTGGAGGAGCTACCAGCAAAGCCATCCGTGAAGCAGCTGGATGCCGTGTGTTCCGCATCGATTCCGATTCGGGGGACATCGAAGTAACATGGGGTGAAGCCGGCTCCTATGACCCGGTGAAAGCCATGAAACTGCCTGACGTGGTCAAAGCCATTGGCCGAGGCATGGCTCCTGATGCTGCGATCAGCCTTCTTCAAGACGACCATTTCTTCGAACTCGTGGACCTCCGAGACTACGTCGGCAAACGTTCCAATCAACAACGAAGAATTCGGGCACGCATCATCGGTCGGGAAGGAAAAATTCGCAAGCTCATTGAACAACTCACCGGCACCCAAATCAGCATTTACAACTCAACCGTCGTGTTGGTTGGGGAAGAATTTGGACTCTATTCCGCCCGGCAAGCCATCGAGATGCTCGCCGGCGGTGCTGAGCATGGAACCGTCATCGGCTTTCTCGAACGCGACCGGAAACGCGCTCGGCTGGAATCAAAATCCTTGGACGTCTACGAGCAAAAGCCGTCCGCTGCTCCTTCGTCCGGATTCAGCCACCTCGTCCCCGGTTTGGAAGACGTGTCACAGGCTCGACGGCATCGTCGAATGAAGGCCTCCCAGGTGGACCCCAAGGACGTTGAAGCCGTGGAGAACATGATGAATCTGTCAGAAGACGAGACCGTCCAGTGGGAAGAAGAGTGATTCAGTCCTCTTCCAGAGGCATCTGTTCAAGTTCTGAAACATCCATGTTGAGCACGTCGAACATGGCTTCAGCCAATGTCAATTCCACACCGTTCTTGTTGGCCCACTCCACCAAACGCGTTACATCACGCACCAGAAACTCCTGAGCTTTGGGGTGGCTGTCCACGACCCCTTGCCCCACGTCAATCACGCATGCGCGTCCGTCGTGCCACAGAATGTTGTAGGGCGAAAAATCGCCGTGAACAAGGCGGGCCCGCTGCCAAGAAACGGCCAAAAACTTCAGCAAATCCTCAACCACGAAGTTGGCATCATCCACCGACACCTCCCGTAATTTCGGAGATGGAGCCTCTGGGGTGCCAATGTATTCCATGACCAGGACGTTTTTGTGGACACCCAAGGCTTTGGGAACGTTCAATCCCCAACGGGACAAACGGTTCAAGTTTCGAAATTCTTTGCGAACCCATACCTCCACCAAATCTCGGTGCTTTCGTCGCAAGCCCGTGAACCTTGGATCACCTTCGATGTACTGGATGAGGTTTTTGAACACGGCATTTGAGGTGTGAAAAATTTTCACAGCAACGGTTTGACCGTCCAAACTGGTTCCATGGAACACGTGAGCCTCCTTTCCTCGAGCCACGGGAAAGTCAAGAGTATCAATAATCCCCGATTTCATGAGTTTGTAAAGGGCCATGAGGGTCAAGCGGTCGAAGACCTGGTCGAACACACGTCGATCCACCCAGTCGTACGACCCCGTGCCGAGAGCGCCCTGGAGGTTGGATTCGATGTCCCTGAACATCCGGTTGTACCGGTCCTCTTTCATCCAGTCAAACTGACGGTTTTTATCCGTCAACCCTTTGAGAAACTTGGTTTCCTCGTCGCGTTGAAACTCGTCGTCAAGTTCAGCCTCTTTGTTGCGATGGGACGGTCGCTTTGAGCGGCGTTTCTTTTTTTGGCGACTCCCGAGTTCATCCCAGTCGTCGTGGTGCATACCAAAACCTCGTGACCGTCATGCAAACAGGGCGTCGACGTCGTCGTCATCGTCGTCGTCATCCTCGTCGTCTTCGGGCAAAGGAGCAGGTGGAACGTCTGCCTCAACGGTGTCGTCGTCTTCATCGCCCTCGGCGAACACATCTTCAGTGTCGTCTGCAGGTTCATCGTCACCGTCGTCAGCAAACAAATCGTCACCCTCGTCGGCTGCTCCATCGTCACCGAAGAGGTCGTCCTCATCGTCGTCGTTGTCGTTGCCAGATGCAAACAAATCATCGTGTTCTCCGTCGTCGTCAAACTTCGTGTTCATACCGAACATGTCAACGTCATCGGGCAAGACGCCTTTTCTGGAGAGGTACATGGCTTGCGTCTTGGTGTAGCGGTGTTTAACGTCCGCTTTGGCGTCTTGAAAATCCCAAGGCCAAACGATGATCAAGTCGCCTTCACGAACCCATTGACGTCGGCGCATCTTTCCTGGAATCCTTGCGAGGCGGGTTTCACCGTCTTCACAGAGCACCGTCACGCGACGACCACCGAGGATTTGTGACGCTAAGGCGAACATTTGGTTGACTCTTCTGTCGGGCATCTTGACACGAATCTTGCCGTCGCTTGAGCCCTCTGGGTTTTCCAACCGAGCCAATTCTTCAACGTCGACCTTTTCCTCGCCTCGTCGTCCCAACAATGCTCACCTGTTTTAGCGAGCCATCTACCCTTCTTGAAGCCATCACATCGGCTTCACGATGCGATGCGTCGGCGAGGAGGGCTCACCAAGCCCCGATGAGGGCGTTGGCTGCGGATTCGCAGAGGCTGATGAGAACGTTGGCCCCTACCCCGAAGAAGACGGTCATGACCAAACATGCCACGATGGCAAATCGAACCGAGCGCCCTTTTGGGAGCGGCCCTTGACGTCCCTCTTCGGGTTCATGGAAGAACATCACCAAGCCGACGCGGAGGTAGTAGAACACCGAGATGGCTGAATTGATGACCATCAAGAGGGCCAACCACCAAACCCAGTGGAGGTCGCCAAAGGAGATGGAACCGTTGACTGAAGACTCGATCAGAGCCGCCTTGACAATTCCCATCACGACCAAGAGCTTTGAGACGAATCCGGACAAGGGCGGGACACCGGCCAAGGACATCATGAAGATGAACATCGTAACGGCCAGCATGGGGTCTCGCTTGGCCAAGCCGCCCAGCGATTCGAGCGTGTGACCACCCTGTTCGGATTCAAGAAGGGACAAGACCAGGAAAGCACCGAGTTTGAAACAAACAAGAACAACGAGATGAAACACCAGTGCTGTGACAACGGCCAATGCAGCGTTCTTGCTTTCGGTGATGTTGGCTGGCTCCCAGTTGAGCGCTCCGATGGCCGTGATGGCGGCCAGCATGTAACCGGCATGAGCCACGGAGGAGTACGCAAGCATGCGTTTTGGGTTCGTTGAGCCCAACGCTGCGAGGTTGCCCCACGTCATGGTCACCGCTGCCAATACGCCCAAAGCGACCAGCCAAACGGCTGCTCCATCGGTGGCCTCAGGGGAGGCGACGATGATCAGGATGCGAAGCAAGCCGACAACACCCATGGCTTTGCTGGCGGTAGCCAGCACACCTGCAACAGGGCTCGTGGCCCCTGCATAAGCATCCGGAGCAGCGAAGTGGAAGGGTGCTGCACTGACTTTGAAGCCAAAGCCGACCAAGAGCATGCTCAACGCCACCAGTGGAAGCGGTTCCATACCGGATTCGATGAAGGCGTTGTGGAGGGCCTCAAATTGAAGGGAACCTGACCACGTGTAGAGCAAGGAAAGGCCATACAGCCCAACACCGGAAGCCACCGAACCCACGATGAAGTACTTCATGCCGGCCTCCGTGCCTTCTTTGCTTTCCTTCATGAACGACACGAGGACATAGGTGGAGAACGAAGCCAATTCAAGACCGATGAAGAGCAAAAACAGGTCCTGGGCAAGGGCGACGACGGACATCCCCAGTCCACAGGTGATCAGGAGGATGTAGAAGTCAACTTGCCGCCGGTTGTTGTACAAACCTGCGTTTGAACGGTCGTTACGGCTCGTTGCCGGCATGCGGTTGATCGAGGCGATGGAGGCCAGCGCCAATGCGCCGTAGAAGATGAGTTCGAAGATGCGGCTGAACTCGTCAACTTTGAGCAGGGTCGTCCCGTCCTCGGTAACGATGGCCGTTGTGGTCATGCCGTTGACGAACGAGAGGAGTGCGGTGAAGAACGCCACGACAAAGAAAAACGAAGCAAACAGACCTGGAAGGCGAGGATCGCTGTCCAACTTGCCTCGACGCCCACCGAACAGGTAGGGGAGGCGGATTTGTGTCATGGGAAGCCTGAACTTTCCGTCGCCCATGTTGGGAGCGATCATCAAGGTGAACAGACCAACGACCAGGATTAATTCGGGTGCCAGAGCGGTCACAAAGCCTTCGTCAAACGGTTGCATGGTTTGCTGCATCTCAGGCACCTCCCAAAATTGGAATCAGCAATGAATTGAAGAAACCAACCGTCCATCCGTTCATCATGTCCAAGGCGATCCATGGCATGACACCGAAGAGGATGGTGAAGACAGCCATGATGATCATGGCCAATTTCTCCGAGTCGGCGATGTCGGGCACGGGTGCCCCGTGAAGGCTCTCGGGGGGTTGGGTCTTTTCTCCACCCTCGAAAATCGTGCGTTGCATGGACCACAGATAGTACGCTGCTGTCAAGGCCAAGACCAGCGCCGGGCCAACCATCCACAACACGCTCCAACCCTCAGCGGCCAAGAAGTGCCACAAAGCGAGGAACATCATCAGTTCAGCGACGAAGCCGGCCAACAACGGCAGACCGAGCGAAGCCATCCAAGCGAACATCATGGAGGTGGCCAACCATGGCGAATGTTTGGCCATGCCTCGCATGGCTCCAATTTCCATGCTGTGGTAGTGATGCTTGAACGCACCACATACGGCGAAGAGCATGGGGCTGATGATGCCGTGAGCGAACATCATGAAGAGGGCGGCAGCCCAGCCAAGTGGTTGCATGGTGGCGATGCCGATGAGGATGACACCCATGTGGGACACTGAAGAGTAGGCCACCATTTTCTTGAGGTTGGTTTGTCCCAGACAAACAATCGCTCCCCACACAAGCGACACCATCCCAAACAGGAGAAGGTACAGTTGGAAATGGTGGGCGGCGTGAGGGAACAGGGCGAGCGGAAGTCGGAACATCCCGTAAGCTCCCATCTTCAACATCACGCCAGCCAGCAGCATCGAGCCGCCGGTAGGTGCTTGAACGTGGGCGTCGGGAAGCCACGTGTGGAACGGCACCGATGGCAACTTCACGAGGAATCCGATCATCAGCATCACGAACAGCACTTTTTGCATGCTTTCACCAAGGAACCAGTTGCCCTCGGCGTTGGCCGCCTGCGAGTGCGAAATCAAGGTGGGGATGTCAAACGTGCGTCCCGTCCAATCACCGGCATAGGTGAGGTCTTCTGGCTGCATGAAGTACATCGTGACCAACCCGAGCAACATCACCACGGATGCGGTGAAAGTATAGATGAAAAACTTCTGAGAAGCGTACTTTCGGTCCTTACCACCCCACTTGAGAATGAGGAAGAACATTGGGATGAGGGTCAGTTCCCAGAACACGTAGAACATGAACAGGTCAAGGGCCACGAACACACCGATGAGAGCCCCGCCCATCATGAGGAGGAGCGGGAAGTAAACCGCTGCGTTCTTCTCGTTCCAAGTGGCCACGATGGTGATTGGAAGCAAAAAGGTGGTCAACCAGACCATGGGGAACGAGAGCGCGTCCATTCCGACGCTCCAATGGATGCCGAGCATCTCAATCCACATGTAGCGGAATTCGAAATTGAACGAACCGAACGACATGGTGTTCCAGTCGAGCATGTCCCCATCCAGTTGTCCAAAGAACATGGCCGTGGTGAGGGCAAGCATGGCGATGGAGATCACGAGCGACAAGAAGCGAATGGTCGGACCAACCTTGGCCCGTGCTGCAGGTGAGGCGTTGCCAACGAAAGCGAGCAAGGCCAAACTGGCCACCAGAGGGAACCCAACGAGGGGAATCGAAATCCAGTCCATCATGCGACCACCCCCCAAATAAGCCCAACGAGCACAAGGGTGCCCACCGCTGCCATGAGAATGTAATCCCTAGCAGAGCCCGTGGTTAACGAGCGGAGTTTCGTGGAGAGGTCTTGCGAGGTGCGTTCAATGGCTTTGATCGTTCCATCGATAACCGCTGCGTCCGTTTCGGCGGCCTTGTTGGAGAACGCCGCTACGATCTTCAGCATGGCCATGTCGTAGTAGTGATCGAAGTACAATCGGTTGCTCAAGGCCGTGGCAAAGCCCGATTGTGCAAAGGCGCTGTTGTCCCAATGGTAACGACTCTTGATGGCCGCATTGAGGGCGAGGACGGGTCCGAACCAAGCCTTGGCTTCCTCGCCTTCATCCAGCGCTCCGCCGTACAGCGAGAGGGCCAAGCCGGGGCCAACGATGGCACCGAAGAACAAGGCGATGTAGGTCAGGATGAAGAAGAACGGATCGGAATTGGCGAAAACGTGTTCCATCTCGTAGAGGAAACCGCCCCAAAGGCCGCCGTGGTCGGACATCAAACCGTATTCGATGTCCGGAGCCCAATGGGTGAAGCCCATTGATGCGAGAACGATACCGCCCAGACTGAAGAAGGTCAGGATAAACAGGGGCGTCTTGATCCAGGTGTTGGTGGGATGGACATTGGCCGCCACTTCGCCCTTGGGCGAACCAGCGAAGGTCTTGAGCCACATACGGGACATGTAGAACCCGGTCATGGCCGCTCCCAGGAGCACGCACATGGCGGGATAGAAGAAGCGTGGGTCGTCAAGCGCCACTCGCCAGGTGTTGGCGATGATGCCTTCTTTGGACCAGAAGCCACCGATGAGCGGGAAACCCATGATGGAAAGGGAACCGACGAGCATGGCCGTCGCGGTGATGGGCATCTTGGAGGCCAAACCACCCATGTTTTCCATGGATTGGGCGTCGAATTCGTCGTGGTGGCCGTGGTCAACCTCAGAGAGGATGCGGCCCAAGGCCAAGTCGAGTTCAGGGAGGTTCAATCGACCGTCACCGTTGATGTCAACGGCCTTGACCAAGGCGTCCATCTCCCAAGGTGGGAGGTTTGCAATCTTGGTTGCGGTGAGGGCTTTTTGGAACTCAAACATATCGATGTCGCCCGAATCATCAAGGTCGATGGACTTGAAGAAATCGTAGACGGTTTGGTCGTTTTCGGACAGATGTTTGGCGAGCATGACCAGTTCCTCTGGGTTGTTGGAGCCGTGATGGTCGTCGTGCTCGTGGTGGTGCAAATGATGGTGAGCGTGGTGCACCTCGTGAATAACGGCCCCACTGGCCATGAAGAGCATTCCCTTGGCCATGGCGTGGTTGAACAAGTGGAACAAGGCGGCCCCGAAGGCCACGACAACGATGGCGTGGTTGACGTAATAGTCGGCATTCACCGTGCCGTCTGCAAGGTACTTGTGCCAGTGCAGCGTGTTGGCGAGGTACAAGGCCGAGCCAAGTCCAGTGAAGATGTACGCCAGCTGGGACATGGTTGAGTAGGCCAAGACTTTCTTGAGGTCGTGTTGGACAAACGCAATGGCAGCGGCCATCACTGCGGTGGTTCCTCCAATGGCGGCGATGATGAACGCCAAGTCAGCGAGATCGCCGTGAAGCGCTTCGTGACCGAAGAACGGGAACATCCGGGCCACGAGGTAGAGACCTGCATTGACCATGGTGGCGGCGTGAATCAGAGCGGAAACAGGAGTTGGCCCTTCCATGGCGTCGGGCAACCAAACGTGCAGAGGGAATTGAGCGGATTTGCCAACCGCACCAATGAACATGAGGCCGAGGGCCCATGCAAGTGTTCCAGAGCTGCTGGCAGCCACTGCTTCGATGTTGTAGGAATCGAAGACCACGGCGTAATCAAGGGAACCAAAGAGGTCCCAGAGCACCGCAAGGCCGACCATCAGGAAGACATCGCCCACACGGGTGGTAAGGAACGCCTTCTTTGCAGCGTAGGCGGCGCTTGGGCGTTCGTAGTAGAACCCGATGAGAAGGTAGGAGCACAACCCCATCAGTTCCCAGAAGATGAACAACCAAAGGAACGAATCGGCCAAGACCATACCGAGCATGCCTGAGCAAAACAGGACGAACTCTGCGTAGAAGCGATGGTTGCGGTTGTCGTTGATGGGGTCGGTGTTCATGTAACCGATCGCAAAGGTGTTGATGAGCAAGCAAAGGAACGACGCCACAAACAACAACAAGACGGTGATGTGGTCGATGTGAATGCCGAAACCAAAGGAGACTTCGTGAGTGGCCACGTCACCTGCGGACCACATGCTTGAGGTGAACCACGTCCAGTCGCTGAGCATCTCCATGCCGCCGTAGGCACCAATGAAGTCGCTGACCAACCAAAGAGAGAGGAGCAAGCTGGCTCCCATGACGCCAAGGGCGATGATACCGCCTTCCTTGAGCGTGTCTTTCCACATTTTGTTGCCGTTCAGCGCCTTCCCCAAATAGAGGATGATCGGGAACGCCAACATGGGGAGCAAGAGGATGTAAGGCGCATACTGCGCCGCTGTGCTGTGAACGATGTCTGAACTGCCGCTTCCTGCCATGGTACCACCTCAGTTCTTCAGGACGTTGATGTCGTCCAGTGTGATCGATTCGTGTTGACCGTACATGGCCAAGAAGATGGCCAAGCCGATCGCCACCTCGCTCGCCGCAATGGCGATGGCGAAGATGGTGTAGACCCACCCGGTGGTGTCCCCGTGGTGAACCGCAGCGGCGGCAAATTGCATGTTAGCGGCATTGAGCATCAACTCAATGCACATCAACACAATGATGGCGTTTTTTCGGGTGAAGGCACCTGCAAGTCCAATGACAAACAGCAGAGCAGACAAACCAGAGACCCATGCTGGATCGATCATTCTTCTTCACCTCCAAATTCCCA
>QXXW01000089.1:0-3570 GCA_009887255.1 Candidatus Poseidoniales archaeon
TCAGGCCGTGACCGACCCTCCAGTCGTGGCATTTCCCAGTGGCACTCTCGTAGCATTCTGCGGGGATGTCACCGCAACTGTCCTCGTCGTTGCCTGCTTCGCATGAATTGGCCATGCCGTTGTAACGAGCGGTCAGTTCAAGAATGAGTTCCAACTCATGGACGCGGCTGAAGTTTTCTTCATTCCAGTTCTCAAATTGACCGTACGCTGCCGTACCGTCACCGCCAACAAGGCTGTCTGTGAAATCATGATCGTCCCGGTGGTATTCTGCTACGCCCAAGGAGGGGGCGACGTTGAGGACAAGTCCTGCGATGCCACCCACGTGAGGGGTGGCCATCGAGGTGCCGGAGATGGCCATGTAGTAGAGGTCACCCTGGGTGCGGGTGGAGGCATCGATTGCCGTGCCACGGGGAGCGGTGGCCCAAATATCACGGCCTGGAGCACCCACATCAGGCCAGGTGTGCTGTTGATTCATGCAACCGCGGGAAGAAAACGAGGTCACGGCCGTCCCGTCGTGAGTGAGGGCCGCCACGGAAATGGCTGATGGGGTGTTGGCGTAGACGTTGGTTCTCAAGTCGCCCGAGCACTCGGACCCAGAGCCCCCCGAATTGGAGGCTGCGAAGATGACCGCCACACCGTTTTCAAAAGTCAAACGGTCCGTGAGTTGAGCAACCACGCCGTTGGGGTCGTAGTCACCGTCTGTCCCCCACGAATTTGAGACCACGCGGACATGGTAGGGGTTCTGTCCGGGAGTAGAGTGAGCAAAGGTCCACTCCAATCCTTGTTCTGCTGCAAAGATGGATGCGCCGTCACCGGTACCAAGAGCAACGAGTTGACCTCCTTTGGCCACACCAGCACGGCGACCACCAGAGGCGTCTCCGTTTCCAGCGATCGTGCCGCCGACGTGAGTCCCGTGGCCTGAGGAAGTGTCTGAATTCCGAGTTTCTGTCCATCCAATGCCGTCGTATTTCGCAGAGTAGATGGCTTTCTCACCCGTCCACGGTTCAAGATAATCGTAATCGGGATGGCCTGCGTCCACACCGGTGTCGAGGTCCACAATGGCGGTACCGTCGCCGTCCCATTCGGTGAAGGCCAAGTCGACATCGTACTCCACTTCGCCAGAAGGGGAGATGATGGCTCTGCTCCACGAATCGGTCGCCGTCACCACATGGGTGGTTTCGTGCATCATGATGCCGGGTTCGGTGGTGGGCTCGCCTCCCCATTCGGGTGGGAGATAGAAGAACTCGAGCGGTTTGTCCAGTTCCAAGTATTCAACCCGGTCCCAGTTTGAAAGATGGCGGACGGCTTGTGCTGTGCCTTCAACCAAACCACCGTCCACGAGAGGAGCGTCGCCGAGAACGACGAACCCAAGGTTGACGAGGTGGTCACGGTCGTCATCGGTGACCGCTGAGTTCAGTTGGAAAATCACAGGAAGCACTGCGGTGTCAGCTTCTTCTGTCAACGCATTGACGAGATCGACGTTCATCTTCTCGGCGTCGCCAAGGGGGTTGACGCTCCCTGCCAGCGGTGAGGCAGTCACACCAACCATCAGCATTTGCAGTACAACAGCCACCAGAACCAGAGGTCTTCGATGAGAGGCCATGGCTGTTTTTGGCCGGTAGGCTTCTTATAATGCTGATGGCCTTGAGTGCAACGGTTATGGGAGAAAAAATTATCAAAAAATCACTCGCTGGAACTTCACACGCTGATGCCGAGCAGAAGGGCCGTTATCGGTTGGTCTTTGCAGCAGCCAACAAGGATGAACCAACCAACCCTGCGAGGTTCCCGAAGCGGGCTTTCCGAATGTCGGCTTGAACCGTTACGAGTGGAGCCCAAGCCTCCCAATGTTCGGTGATGCCACCTCCCACCACAATCACATCGGGCTTGAACTCGGCCTCGTACACGGTCAACACTTCCTGAAAGCGAAGGGCCCACTCGTCGAGGGACAGATTGCCCAGGGTTCGTGCTCGTCCACTCGCGTGCTCTTCTAGACAACCACCTCGAGTAGGGTGGGCCAGGAGTCCAAACTCAAGATTTGGAATCAACATCCCGTTGCGGTGGAGCGCAGTACCAATCCCTGTGCCTACGGTCACCATCAGCACCGTCCCGTTCTCTCCTTTGGAGGATCCAAAGGCTTGTTCAGCCATCGCTGCAGCGTCTGCGTCGTTGATCGCTGCGATCATGGGGCGGCGAAGCGCATGGGAAAGATTGGTTCCCGCCCAAGTCGAGCCGAGGTTGGGAGCGGTCTTCAGCAACGAATTTTGGACGACACCTGGAAACCCGACCCCGACTGGAAGGTCTTCGGGGAATTCTTTCAGGGCCTCACGAATGTTCGCTAAAATGGCGTTCGCCGATGTTTCGGTCGTGTGCTTCAACATCGTCACCTCGCTCACCAACGCCCCTGTGGTCACATCAACTTGACCCAGCCGAACCCCCGACCCGCCAATGTCGATACCGATGCATTCCATGGTGAACACCAGAACGAGGTTGACCTTCTGCAGCGACCGGTCCTTCGTTCTGGACATCCGTAGAGCAGCGACGCGTTTAACCCTTGGGAGACGCTCTCCACTTCCCAAAATCAACGAAAGCGACGGCGTTGAGTCCCTTGCAAAACACCATCAGCGCCCGGCGTCTTCGCCCCATGGCATAATAGAGGAGGGGCATGAGGGCGAGACGGGCGTAGGAACGGTGGTTCACCACCGATGATGGGTCCGGGGGACACCAACATGGACACGTTCGACGAATTGGGACTGAACAACACGCTTCTTCGCGCTGTCAAACGGGAAGGGTACACCGAACCCACACCCGTACAAGTACAATGCATTCCTTCTTTGCTGGAAGGCCGGGACGTGTTGGGAATTGCTCAAACTGGGACGGGCAAAACAGCGGCCTTTGCTCTCCCTGTGCTGCAGATCATGTCCAGAACTCCTCCTGCACGACGCCGTGTCATTCGCGCCCTTGTGCTCTCGCCCACCCGTGAATTGGCGGCACAAATCGACGAGCGGTTTGCTGCTTACAGCAGCGAGATGGACCTTCGTCATCGCGTCATTTTTGGGGGCGTCAACCAAAACCCCCAAGTTCGAGCCCTCCAGAAGGGATTGGATGTTCTGGTCGCAACGCCCGGACGCTTGTTGGATTTGGTTGGACAAGGTCACATCGATCTGTCTTCCGTTGAATTTTTTGTGCTTGATGAAGCCGACCGTATGCTGGACATGGGGTTCATTCATGACATCAAGAAAGTTCTGAAACTCCTTCCGAAAAAACGCCAAAACCTGTTGTTTAGTGCCACCATGCCGGACTCCATCGCAACCCTTGCAGGAAGTTTTCTCCGCGACGTGGTCACGGTGGATGTCAGCCCTGAAACGGTCACCGTTGACCGCATTGAACAGCACGTTATGTTCATGCGAAAGGCAGACAAACGTCGGGCTTTGGTGGATTTGATCATCGACCAGCAGGTGCATTGTGGCATCGTGTTCACCCGAACCAAGCACGGAGCCAACCGTTTGGTCAAACAACTCGACCAGGCCGGTATCGATGCCGCTGCCATTCACGGTAACAAATCGCAAGGAG
>QXXW01000089.1:3580-3952 GCA_009887255.1 Candidatus Poseidoniales archaeon
AAAAGGAGACATTCCAATTCTGGTGGCTACCGACATCGCCAGCCGAGGCATCGACGTCGACGGCATCACGCATGTCTTCAATTACGACCTTCCAAACGAGCCGGAAAGCTATGTCCACCGCATCGGCCGAACGGCGAGAGCGGGACGTTCAGGCGTTGCCTACGGCTTTTGTGATGAAAGCGAGGCCGGTTACTTGGTCGGTATTGAACGGCTGATTGAGCAGAGCATTCCCGTGATCGAAGATCATGAATTCCATTACGAGGGCGCTCGACCCAAGCCCGGACAAAAACCGGGAAAAATCAAGCAAAAGGGCTCTTCTCAGGGCCAATCCCGCGGCCGAGGCGGCGGTGGAAACCGTGGCTATCGAGGCGG
>QXXW01000089.1:3962-4171 GCA_009887255.1 Candidatus Poseidoniales archaeon
GTTTACCCGAACCAAGCACGGAGCCAACCGTTTGGTCAAACAACTCGACCAGGCCGGCATCGATGCTGCAGCCATTCACGGAAACAAATCGCAAGGAGCCCGAACCCGTGCCCTCTCGGCGTTCAAAAAAGGAGACATTCCAATTCTGGTGGCTACCGACATCGCCAGCCGAGGCATCGATGTCGACGGCATCACGCACGTCTTCAATT
>QXXW01000009.1:0-14431 GCA_009887255.1 Candidatus Poseidoniales archaeon
GGGGGATGGCCCAGTGTGTCTGGCTACTCACCTTTGAGCAACCCTCCGACTTACCACCCGTATATATGCGGTTCGGTGGATGCAAGAGGCGTGCATGGCCCCACCTTCCTTGGAAACCTGCTGAAGGATGTGTTCTTTTATGCGCTTTAGTTTCAAAACCACTGAAAGGGACTTCATCACGCTTTTGAACCCTTGACGCAGAACCATCGACATGGCCACCGTCCGGCACCCGCTCTTGCGCGATGGTGTCGAAGCTCGGCCGTACCAATTGCGTTCCTTGGAACAGGTGTTGACAGCGTCCAGTTTGATGGTCATGCCAACCGGGTTTGGGAAAACCGCCGTTCAATGGATGACGATGGCTGAATTTCTGCATCGAGGTGCGCAAAAAATAATCCTTATCGCACCAACCACGGGATTGGTGGACCAGCACGTCCGAATGGCCAAGCAGTTTCTGGCTGTCGAACCCGAAGGTATCGTGGCCTACACGGGTGGGACACCACCTGCCAAGCGGGAAACGTTGTGGAAGGAGGGACGAGTGTTCATGTCAACCCCTCAAGTCGTGCGAAACGATGCCATCAATGGCACCCTTGATTTGAGCGAGGTTTCCTTGCTCATCGTTGACGAAGCCCATCACGCTACGGGAAACCACGCCTATGCCCAAGTTGGCAAGATGTACAGGCAACAACGGCCCAACGGACGGGTGCTTGGAGCCACTGCAAGCCCAGGTTCGAATTTGAAGAACATCAAGGAGGTCAAGACGAATCTTGACACCCTCAGCGTGGATCTGTCGAAACGAACGGAACTTCTGCTCAAACCCTACGATGTCGACATGGTGATTCATCAACACAACCTGCCGCTTCCAGAGATTCTCAAGACCTTGGGCGCCCCCGTCCAAGAACACTTCCGCAACGAAGTGGCTCATCTCCAGCGGTTGGGTTTTCTCGCCCCGAAGGAGCACATCGCTTCGGGAGACATTGAACGCGCACAACAGCGGGCGAGCAAGGCCATTGCACAACGAGACCCCCGAGGGTACGATGCCGCCCGTAGAGTCGGGGATCTTCGTCGCCTCCACATGGTCATCAACTTGCTCAAATCCCAAGGAACCAAAGTGGTTGACGCCTTCCTCAACCGGGCTGAAGATGAAGGGCGGGACGGCAGAAAAACAAACCGTTTGTTGGCCCTTGAACCCATTCACAACCTTCGTTTGGCCCTCAAAGATGCCGATGAGTTGCACCCGAAGCTCGCTCAGGTCGAGCGTCTTGTGAACGACGAACTTGCCCTAAAACCCGAAGGCAAAGTTTTGGTGTTCACAGAATTCAGAGACACCGTTGCTCATTTGGTCGCCGTATTGAATCGACAGGAGGTGGTAAAGGCCGATGCGTTCATTGGTCAATCCTCAAGAGGGCAACAAAAAGGCATGACTCAGAAGGAACAATTGGCGCAACTCCAACGGTTTAGAGATGGAGAGATCAACGTCCTTGTCGCTACATCGGTCGGCGAGGAAGGACTTGATGTCCCTGCTGCAGACTTGGTGGTGCTCTACGAACCGGTCCCAAGTGCGGTACGAGCCATTCAACGACGAGGGAGAACCGCTCGCCAACGAGCAGGCTCCGTGCATGTTCTAATCGCAGAAGAATCGCGTGACGTGTATGTTCAACGAGCATCCGAGCATCAAGAAGCTAACATGCATCGGTTGCTCGCAACAATGGTCAAAAGAAACCTGTTTCAAATCCTGCATCCTGCACCCGATGCCCTCAATTCCTTCAGCATCGACAACAACGGGGATGAAGAATCCGCCAAAACCTTCCTTGACAGGGCCCTCAAACAGGCTGAGAACCAACCACGATCACCCCGACTCTCGAATCCAAAGACGGGTGAGCGAAGCCCCCTCCCAAAACACACGACACCACCGCTAACGCCTCAAGAACGGCGACCGAGATCTCAAACGGGCTTGGAGAACTTCATGGCCGTACCGACCATGCCACCGGCCCCCCACAGGAACCAACTCCAACCGATTTTGGACGCAACGAATGCAGTGTTGGACGAGATGAACGAGGCATCGGGAGATGGGCGAGAGGTGTTGGTCGACCACCGGGAAGGAAACTCTACCCTCCCGGCTTTGTTGATGGGGCTGGGAATGACGGTGAGGCTAACGCATTTACCCGTCGGTGATGTTCGCTTATCGCCCCGGGTCTTGATCGAACGAAAAACGGCAAGAGACCTCCTTGCATCGATAAAAAACGGCCGCTTGCTCCACCAGTGCCGAGGCTTGAAGGCAAGTGCCAGCCGACCTTTGCTTCTGGTCGAACACGGAGAAGGCGGTCATGGACTGCATCCAAATGCTGTCCTTGGAGCCTTGGCCCACATTTCGTTGGATCTCGGATTGCCGGTGATGATGACAAAGGGGCCCTCGGAGTCTGCACACTTCATCGCCGTGGCGTCAAAGCAAGAGCAGAAATTGGTCGAACGATGGATGGATCTTGTGATTGAATCAGCACCGGAAAAACAGCGTGCTGATTCGTTGGCCAAAGCGGCTGAAAAAGAAATTGATGACATTGAAACCAACCCTGAAAACCACCCTTGGCAACAGCAAGGTGTTGACCAATTGCACCGTTGGTTCACCGAGTGCCTTGTTGAGCACACCGATGCCAGCAACCAAGAGCGTGCAGCATTGGAAGGAGTGAGTCCGCATCTTGCGGCGTTGCTCACCATGACGGCCGAACAGTTGCAGGAGTTGTTGGGGTGCTCAACCGAGCGTGCTCAGGGATTGGTGAGCGCTTGGCATGGAATGACCTCATGAACCGATCAGTCGAGCACGTGTCTTGAGTTGTGCGAACCGGTCAGGGAAGTATCCCAAGGCGAACGCAATCAGTTCGGTCATGTGACAAACAGGTACCGTGGTGTTCTTTCCACTTTGACGTCCAGCTTTGGATTGGTAGGAGTCCAAATTGATGTGCGAGACCGTGCAGGCACTGACCACAAGGTCTGCACCCGATTGAATGGCATCGGAAAGAACAGCTGCTGTCATGGCCAACGAAGAGTCCTCGAGCGTCAGCATGGAAGTTGAGCCAACACTTGCGCACTTGGAGTCGTAATCAATGGGCGTGCCGCCCAGAGCGATGATAAGTTGCTCCATGTAGTTGGGCATGAAGGGGTCGTCACGGCCACAAGCGCCCTGACGTTGCATGTCGGGGCCGTAGTATGCGGCGACCTTCATGTTGAGTGGGTTCTTGACGGCGTCACGAACGGTATCCAAGCCAACATGTTCAACCAAATAGTGAAGCAAGTGGTGGGAGCGTGATTCGCCTTTGAATTCAAGACTTGAAGTTCGTGCAATCAAGTTGTTGATGGTGTTGGCGTAGACAGGGTCGCGCTTCATGTCATCGATGGTGTTGCACATGATGGCGTGGCTGCTGGCGCAAGCCGTGATGATGTCGAGTCCCTTCTCTTCAGCCAACGCCAAGTTCCGAGCGACGAGAGCGTCCTGCAGTTTCGGCGTGGCCTGTTTGATGACGTTGCCGCCGTCGCTGCTGGCCCGAGGAAGTTCAATCAACTGGATGTTGAGAGCTCTGCACATCGGCTGAATGGTGTCTTCAACTTCAAACGCACCTGCTCGTGCGACGTTACCGGGGTAGTATGCCATTTTTGCCATGTGACCGCCTCAGAACCTCTGATCGATTTCGTTGAATAGGCTGACAACCTCGTGGTATTCGTCAACCTTGCTGTTGAACATCTTGGGGATGCGGCCAACTCCCGATGGAGGGAAGAGCAAGCCCTGGAGCCCTCTCAGAGGTGGAGAGCCGTTGCGGGTGAACGCCAAGGCCATCCGGGCGGAGACACCGCTGAAGACGTTGCTCACCAACCCCAGAGGGCCCAAGACTTGGCGGTAGAGGGTGGTTTCGTTGACGTTGCCGGTCCACTTGACACTGCGGCCGTACCACTTGACGAGGCGACCGGATTTCCCGCTGTAGCGGGTTTGGTTCAGCAAAGCACTGCGCGCTTCGTTGAGGCTTCGTGCTGCCAAGCGTCCATCTTCGCCTTGACGGATGAGGCTTGCATGGTCCGTCTCAGACCACACGCCGTCCTTTTCTTGCAAGGAATTGAGCATGGAGCGACGCTGATGTTCACCTGTTCGTGGGTCAAGGATGCGCAACCATTGCTGGAAGTGAACCCCGGGCCCTTCGTAGTGAGTGTCGTGAGCGAGGGTGTCGGACATGGCTTGAATCAATTGGAAGGACAGCACATCACCGGCTTGATGAAGTGCCGTTGCGACAGCTGAATCTACCGTACCCATGGCAGCACCGCTGGGAAGTGTTTGGCCCTCTCGAGGATCCGTGCGCATCCAAGGTTCGGCCCTGCTGCGATGACTCTCGAATCGACCCGTGTCAACAATGAGGTCGCGAACAACCGGGTGGCCGGGGAGGGGTTCAATTCGAACACGTCCACCTTCTTGAGCCAAATCGCCCACCGTGGCCAGATCCGCAAGCACCACACGGCCGTTCACACGGACACCTGTGGTTGGGGTTCCGGCAGAGCTTCCCCTCCGGAAGGCCAGGCTGCCGTCAACTTCCCGTTGCATGGTGATGAGGAGATCTTGGACCGTCGCATGGCCAGGCACAGCGCATGCCAGCGTGTCCCAGCCCGATTCACTTGCTTCTGGGCAATAGCGGAAAATTTCGAGGGTGATGTTGATGTCTTCTCGAGCAAGAATGCCTGGGGCGAAGTCGCCTTCCACGATGTCGTCGTCGTCATCGGACCCGTAGGCTTTCATTTCCTCAATGAGTTCGACTTGAAGGGTCCCAGAGTCGTCAACGCATGCCAACAACGGCAGGGCTTCTACAACCCATTCTTGCCAGGGTGGTTCAAAGTCCACATCGCATTCCTTGATGGGGAAGGCTTCATGCCCTCCCAGCGATGCTAATTTACCGTTCCAATCGTGTCCAGCTTTGCAGAATTCGTCGTAGGATGAGTCGCCAATGGCGCAAATGGTGAAGTGCGTGTTGGCCAGAGCAGGGCCGTTGGCATTGATGGAAGTCCACATGGCATCGGCATTGTCCGGCATTTCGCCCTCGCCCCATGTGGAGGTGATGATCATCACACGCTTCATGGAGGCGAGTTTCACAGGATCCAGACCCTCCATGTCAACCACCTTGGCTTCCAATCCGTAGTTTGCTGCCATTTTTGCGGTTTTTTCCGCAAGTCCAGCGGCGTTGCCAGTTTGCGAACCAAAGAGAATGTTGAGGGATCGGTCACCGCCAAGAACAGCGGCAAGGGCTTCCGAGGCCCCTGCAGCAGGAACCGCTGCGATGGATTCTATCGTTGCCTCAACGGGGGCTTCTGCGGCCACAACGGTTTCTTCGCCACCTTCGGTAACAAGTTCAAACTTGATGACTTCGACAGGGCAAGCTTCAGCCGCCTCCAGAATGATGTCGCCGAGGTCAGCGCCCAGCGTACCAGAGAGAGGTGAACCACCTACGTTTCTATCATACTTCCCGTCCACGCGAACTGCTGCCAAGATTTGGGAACTTTCATCGTTCACCTCAAACACTTCAGGGCATATGTCCTGACATGCGTCACAGGTGATGCAATCTTCATCAATCCAGACTTTGGCAACAACCGTCATGGGACTCCCTCTTGCTCACGCTCTGTGAACAGTCTTGCCCACCCTTGAGTGGCCTTTGAAGGTTATTATTGGCCCACGAGTAATTCGGGGCACTGAGATGGAAATTTTCACTTGGATTTTCGTTCAAGTGGCTCACATGTGGAAGTCGCCCATGTCACCCATTCCGTCGCCCATTGGGACGCCTTTGGAGGAGATCACATCGTCGATGCGAAGGATCATGATCGCCGTTTCAGTTGCCGATTGAATGGCTTGCTCAACCACACGCACGGGCTCAACAACGTTGGCTTCCTTCATGTTGGCAACGCCGCCTTCGTAAACGTTGATGCCTGCAAATTCATCACCGTCAGCATGGGCTTTTCGAAGTTCAATCAGTGTTGTCACGGGATCCAATCCGGCGTTTTCTGCCAGCGTCCGAGGGATGATTTCAAGCGCAGAAGCAAACGCTTCGATGGCCATTTGTTCCCGCCCACCAATGGATTCGGCGTAAGTTCGCAGGTCACGAGACAAGGCAGCGAGGACGCTTCCACCGCCCGTCAACACAGCGCCGTCTTCCCAAGCAACGGAAACGACACCCACCGCATCGTCGAAGGCACGACGGATTTCGTCAACCACGTGTTCAGTGCCGCCACGAAGCAACACGGAAACGGATTTGGCTTCAGGGCATCCAGTCACAAACGTCATGTCGGACTCCCCGATTTTCTTTTCCTCCACTTTCGCCGCTTGCCCGAGGTCGCTTTCGCTCATGTCCTCAACATTGGTGATGATGGTTCCCCCGGTGGCTTTTGCCAAGGCTTCCATGTCGGATTTCTTGGCTCGACGGATGGCGAAAATCCCTTTCTTGGCCAGGTAATGTTGAGCCAGTTCGTCAATGCCTTTCTGGCACACGAGCACATTGGCCCCTGCCCCTTCAATGGTGTTGACAAGATTGCGAATGTAGTTCTCCTCTTCTTCAAGGAACATGGCAAGTTGGTTCGGGTCGGTGATTTGGATTTTGGCATCCACCTCTGTTTTCTTCACTTCAATGGCTGAATTAACAAGAGCAATTTTTGCCTCTGAAATGGTTCGTGGCATGCCAGCATGCACCCGTTCCTTGTCCAGAAGGATGCCGTCGATCAGAGAAGAGTCTTTGATGGAACCGCCTTGACGCTTCTCCACCTTAATGTCGGAGAGGTCGACCATACGCTCATCGTTTTCGACGATTCCCACCGATTCAACAGCACGAACACAAATGTCGGCCATGAATGACTTCACAGCGCCGGCGGATTTACCTGTCAATGCAGTTTTGGCGACTTCATGGAGGACTTCATTTTCGCCTTGTGTTGAGATCCCATGGTTGTCCAGTAACCCAATGGCGCGCTCGGCGGCGAGACGGAAGCCTTCACAAATAACGGTTGGATGGACGTTTTGTTCAATCAAGTCCTCGCTTCGCTTGAGCAACTCTCCTGAAAGAATCACCGCTGAAGTGGTCCCGTCGTAGCAGTGTTGTTCTTGGGTTTTGGCCACTTCAATGATCATCTTCGCAGCAGGGTGTTCGATGTCCATTTCCTTGAGAATGGTCGCTCCGTCGTTGGTGATGACCACATCACCCATGGAATCCACCAGCATCTTGTCCATTCCCTTGGGGCCAAGGGTGGAGCGAACAGCATCAGCCACTGCCTTTGCGGCGGCAATGTTGTTCGATTGTGCTGTACGGCCGCGAGTGCGTTGGGTGCCGTCCTTGAGTATGAAGATGGGGGCTTGTCCGTTACTGTACATGTGATATCACGCCTTTATGTTGGGCGAGGCCCCGTTCATTTTCAACCCTGCGCTTGGATGGGGTTGAGTGTATGGCATCAAGATTGGCCGTTTTGTTCCAACCATTGCTGGCCGTAGTGACGCCATTGCTCCATGGTCCATCCGGTCGGCAAGCCACCTTCTGGAAGAGGGGGCATGTCCGGTTCATCCGGCACGGATGGGCTTTCAGGACTTGCCGAGGGCAAAGGAACTGCAGCTACGGGTTCGGGAGTGCCAGAAGGAGACGCAATGGCTGCGCCACCCATCAGCACGCTGTCGGCGATGTTGGCCGCAACGGCAGGAGAAGCGGGCGCGGGCATGCCCATGGGAACACTTGGTGCCGAAGCGACCGCACCGTAATTGGCAGAAAGAGAATCCTCGTAGCCGTCCTCGCCCCATTTGGCGTAATACTCGTCGTCGTCGTCATCTTCAACCGAACGAAGAATGCTTACGAGAACAACCACGCCTCCAACCAAGATGAGAACAAAGACGACCCACATTCCAATGGTCTCAATGGGAAGGGCAGAGCCTGCATCGTCCACATCGCCACCGGCGTCTGATGACATACGGACCAGGGTCACCTCGAGTTGAGATCTTGCGGCGTCGGAAACGGTTTCTGAGCGAGCCCAAACCGTTACGTTGGCTGTTAGCGTGTCACCGTTGAGGTTCTTGAGGGTCGTTTCCGTTACGTCGAGCGTGAGGGTAATTTCTCGTTGTTCGCTCACAGCGAGGGAGAAGTCACGGTCAAGGCGACCGATGGAGGTCCCAAACCATGCGTTTGTTTCACTGTCGTCGACTTCCATGACCACAAGTTGTCCCGAGGTGTATTGATTGCCGACCCGAACAACGATTTCGTACTCTCCGGCTTCATCGATGGTCAGCGGCTGTATGGCGAAGATTTTGAGCCAATTCTGAGAGCCGACAAGGTAGGTGGCGGAACCACTCGAACTGATGTTCATGTCGCTGTTGCTGGTGGCGATGACATCGAGTGTGAGTTGACCATCCACGTCATCCACGAAAGAGAATTCTACGCTCACGTTGTAACTTGATCCAACCGCAATGGCGGGCGTGCTTCCGTCAACCAAGTTGGTGAAGCCGGCTACCATGCCGTTGGGTGTGTTCAGCGTCATGGCAAAACTGTCCTCGCTGTTCCCATCGTTTCGAACTTCAAAGGTCATGGTCTGTGCGGGATCACCCGGAATGTAGGATTGCCCTGTTTCCTCATCGGAGACATCCACAGCGGCGGTGTCGAGGATTTCAACGGTGAATGTGAGGGCTCCCGACACGGTCGGGTCATCTACACTGGTGGCTCGAACCGTTACGGTGTAGATGCCCGGAGTTAGACCGACGGGCATGGGCAAGAGTACGGGGAGCGTTGCTTCGCCGTCCCAAGCGTCCATAATGGGAGATTGCTCAGCGTTGAGGGTGGCCCCAAGCCTCCAGTTGTTCATAACAATGGACAAATCGTACTGTTCATCGTTGTTCCCAAGGTTGAGCAGGGTGATGTAAACCGAGCGGGAAATGCCGTTCGCAGAACCGGTGAATTCGGACTCTTCCATTTCCATGGCCACTTCACGAAGGATGGGGACTTCCATCACACGAGACAGCACATCGGAACCAAACAACGCCGTGCTGCAGGATGGACAGGTCGCTCGAAGGTTGAAACTGACATAGGGGAATGCCTCGGTTCCAAGAGCAGGGTTGGCTTCTTCTGGCGACGTCACGTTGAGTACCAAGTCCACACGTTCGCCTTTGGTTAGCACGATGGGGTTTTGTTGAATCACACCGGTTGCGTTTTCGACCAACGCCAACCAACCTTCCTGCTGGAAATCGGTAGCGAGGTTGAATGCGGCGTCCCGGTTGCCGGTGTTTTGCAACGAGAAGGCAATGTGACCCGATTGGCCAGGAAGGACACTCGCTGCAACCAGCGGAACCGAGGAGGTCAGGGCCACTCCAAACTGTTCGGAGACGCCAATATCCAAGTCGATGCGAGCCTTTTCACCAAGTTGGGCACTGCTGGCGTCGCTCAGCCACAGGTTCCATGTTTGCTGCTGTACATCAGCACCTGCAGGAACGGAGAGGTTCACCCAAAACTCCACCGAATCGCCTCCTGAGAGGGGTGGCAAGATCATGTTGGTGCCGTGATTGCTGCTGCCGGTCACGTCAACCCGAATGACCGGGAAGGGTGCCATCCATGAATCGTTGGTCACGTTGGTCTGGAGCCTGATGGTAGCGGGCGAATACCCGTTGTTGGTAAGGGTGCAACGCAGAACCGCAAGTTGGGCTGGTGCAACTGTGTAACCGTTTGTGGGGTTGTCGCAATCCATGTCAAGGGTGTAGTCGGTGACTCTGCTCACACCAAAGTGGACATAGTCGTCGACGTGAAACCCTTCGTTGGCGGTGCTGCTGTCGGAAGTGAACAGAACGCTGAACGAATAGGAACTGCCCCCGAGGAAGACATCGGGGTTGGCGAGGTCGGGAATTTCCAGCCATGTTTCTTGGGGGTCCCAAGAGAGGTTCGTCCACTGGCCGGGCGCTGCACTTGGCATGCCTTCCGAAATGTCCCAGTGAATGGATTCGTAACCGTTGTCGATGTTGCCAGACCCGCGCCATAGTTCCATGTGAACGGCGTCGCCGGCAGCCATGCTGCCCCAGGCTTGCAGGTGGAACTGGCTGGATACAAATTCGTTGGAATAAAAGAGGTTTCGGCAAACGCCAATACCCCGTAGGTTGGTCAATCCCACGTCAGGTGCGTCGGTTTCACACGTTTGTGAAGTGGTCTGGCGGGCATAAACCAAACGGGTCGCTTCGGCGTTGGAGGGATAATTGCTTCCGGGAGCTGAGTGACGCCAATGGGCGCTGCCGGCAGCGCTTGTGGTCGAGTCGGTTTGCCACGATCCGGCGGCGGTGGCATCGCCGCCTGCAGCCGGATATTTGGCCGAGAAGAACTGCTTGGCTGTTGAGGGCGCAATTTCTTCCATAGCGTTGGCGGCAACGGCTACTGGAACGACCAAATTGCGGACATCGTTGGCATTGGAGGTGTCGTCATTGAACGCTACGGTCGCACGAATCATGAGCCCACCTTCAAGATCGTTGGTGGTGGTGTTCAAAATCGAGTGTGCTGCGGTGGGCGTCCATTGAAATTGGTAATTGTAACTCTGCCCGCCGGTTAGAGGGGTGGTTTCGAAACTGAAGGTTTCCATGATGAAACCAATAGGGTGCACGATGTCAATCGTCACTGGGGCGGCTTCACCGATACCGGATTGACCGTAGCGTTGGATTTGAACTTTGATTTCTCGAGGTTGCTCAATGAAAATGTAATCGATGACGCTGCCGTCGGATTGGACCCATTCATTTGCGGGGTAAGAGGCGTTGCCGATTTCGACACTGCGCACCGTAAAGTCGTCGTTTATACCGCCACGACCGGAGGCAGCTTGAGCGGGAACAACCATGTTCATGGCGACCGTCTGAAGCAACAAGAGCAAAATGATGGAGAAAGGCATCAAACGGCGCATGGTCATCAACAAGTGACCGAGGAAGGTTGAGCATAAGAAGATGGCCTTTGGTTGGTCCATTTCTTGACGACGAAATGAACAATCAGGGCTGCTTATTCGTATCAAATCCTCGAATGACACGAGCCTGATGAGCGGGCTCTGAGGTGTTCGGAGACGCTGGTCGGCTCGAATCCAGCACGGATGGTTCAGGCTGTTCGGGTTCCGAGAACAAACCGTCAATGTCCAGTCCGTCGACGACAGAGGGCTCACCCGAAACAGGGGCAGAAACGCCCGACATGAACGCCGGCGCCACCACCGGTTGAATCACAGCGGGTTGATGGGTTGTGGGTGGTTGATGTTGTGCCCAATGGTGCTCTTCTTGGAGCTTGTCAACCGTGGAAGAGAGTTGGTCCAGGCGCTCGTTCAGGGGGTTGTGTTCCTCGGGTTGTTTTGTCCTCATCCATTGAGGCGGAGCTGTGGCCCCTCCCCCCAACACCGCCAAGGTGGTAAAGGCCGCCATGGGCATAACGGCCAGGGCGGTAAGGAGGTTCAAGAACGAGGTTTCAGGAATGGATTGTGCTGAAATCATGGTCTCGAAGATTTGCTTTTCGATCTGAAAGTTCAGCGACATGTTCGATCCAAACACACGCTGTACGATGTAGGAGGAGATTTGGCCCATGGACCACAAGAGGAAAATCGGAAACGCCCACGAAATCCTGAAGGTGTTGCCGAGCAATTTCCTCGCAATGTTGGCCAATTTGACATAACGCCTTGCGAACCCGGGAAACAAACGTATGGACATGTACAAGCACACAGCATAGAGAAGCAAAGCCAACTCAAGTTGACGATGCTGAGCGACAGCCCCTTCGGGAAACACGAGTACCAACACGAGAGGGATGGTCGCCAAGGCCACTTGGAACGGAATGGCGAGAAGAATCAGCGACCCTCGAATGGTCCATAGCGGGTGACCTTCAACGCACCTATCGTGAACCAACATGGCCAAACGACCGTGCGATGAATTGGCGTATCGCCGGCGCGCAGTGATTCGGTGGGCCCCACTCTTGGAGTTCCTTGTGAGGCCAAGAGCCAACCTCCACCCGCCGCGCTCCACGACGCTCAGGGGCATGAAACCGCCCAACGTCAACGCAAGCACCAACGCCGTCATACCGTAAATCAGAGAAGTCAAACCAATGTACGGGAGCATCTCCATCTCCACCCTGAGCATCAACCCGCCAGAATACGCTCCGAACACGATGAGATAGGTCAGTGAAAAAGCAACAAAGGGTGTCAGGAAAATTTGGCCGATGAGTTGGAAGGTCAAGCCCAGCCTTGCAGCGAGGGAGCCGATGGACGGCTGACTTTCCATGGTGGTTGGCTCCAAAAGACGAGCCCTCAAAGGTTCCCCTGTTCAACACCCTCTTGAGGGAGTTCTTTTCGCTCAATCACCGGAGCCGCGGTCGTCATGGGGTAGCCGTCGGTGATCAGCAAGCGCACCCACCCCATCATGCGCCCGTCGGTGCGTTTTCGCCCAAGGTCAGGACGAGCCATGCTGGCATGAAGCGTTCCACATGACCGGCACACGATGCCATCGTGGTACCAATGTGGGTCTGGACCGACGCAACATCGGCCTTGACCGGTTGACGCATTCATGGCTTTCTGCAGTTCCTCCGCCATCTCAAGGGTCCAAGGGGCCGGTCGGCCACCCCCTAACGCTCCTTGAAGGCGAGACAACACCAACCATGAAGCCGCCAACCAGAGGCCGAAACCAAACGGTGCTGAACCCCATCGCAAACTCGCTCCACCAAAGGCCATCAGCAGCAAGGCGATGAGCAATGCAGACCAGTAGAAGGTTCGCAAGTGGAGCACACGTTGTGTGAGGTGAGGGGTCAGCGCCATGGGCTCGGGATGAGGTTCAAACCGAAGATTGAACCCTTTGCCTCGGGTCATGATGAGCACCGGTAACCGTGGACCAAGATGACCAATGAAAGCACCAAACGCCAACAACAACAGGTTGGTGGCCATGCTCAAGAGATCACGCTGCCTGCATCAAACGCTTCAACGTGGATTCCACCTTGTCCATCCCACGAGAGATATCTGCCTGGCTGATGGTGTAAGCAAATCGGAGATGACCCTCTCCAGAAGGGCCAAAGGCACTGCCCGGTGAACAGAGGACGCCATCTTTCAAGAGCTCAAGGGCCAGGTCTTCGGAGGTCAGGCCTGCGACCGTCACCTTGGGGAACACGTAGATGGAACCCTTCGGTCGGTGGCATTCCACACCGGGCATGGCGTTGAGGCGGTCAACGATGAGGTCGCATCGGGATTGGAATTCACGGGCCATCATGTCGGGATAGTCGTTCGCTTTTTCCATGGCCTCCAACACAGCGTACTGCATGGCGTCGTTTGAACAGGCTGAAATGTAGTATTGGATTTTGATGACTTGCTTCATGGCTTCGACGTTGGTTGAAACGATGTAACCAATTCGCCATCCCGTCATGGCGAAGGTTTTGGAAAAGGAATTGACGATGAGCACTTTGTCGTACCCCGTGCCCATGAACGAGACGTGCTCGTTGCCGAACACAATTCGGTCGTAGACCTCGTCCGAGATGATCCACAAATCGTGCTTTTGGGCAAAGGCCAGGAGATCGTCCCGTTGTTGTTTGTCCAAGGTTCCACCCGTTGGGTTGCTTGGAAAATTGTAGAGGATGGCCACGGTGTTTTCGTCAACAAGGCCTTCAAGGTCCTCAACATTGGGAATGAATTCGTTTTCAAACAAGCACGGATAGTACTTCGCTTCACCGCCCACCAAGGTGGCATCGGGGCCGTAGAGTGGGAAGTAGGGCTCGGGCAGCAACACGTTGTCGCCAGGGTTGACCAAGGTCATAAAGAGATTCAACAGAGCGTTGGTCCCCGACATCGTCATGCACACGTTGTGTTCATCCATGCCTTCTTGGAAGGCGGACCATGAATCCGCAATTTTTCGACGCAATGCGGGCAAGCCAGCCGTGGTGGTGTACTTGTTGCGACCGTCTTTCATGGCTTGATAAAACGCTTCAATCGCCACTTCCGGTGGTTGAAAATCGGGTTCACCCAAGCCAAATGAAATGACGTCATCGCCAGCCAAGTCGAACATTTTGCGAACGCCGGTCGGCTGAATGGCCATGGAGCGGTCGCTGAACGTGCGCATGGTGGCCCGAGTCGGGCTCTCCATTTGAACCCAATTCATCTGGATGGAACCTACGGCTGAGCCGTTTTGTTGTCCATGATGGTTGAATCAGCCCCGATGGTGCCCGGTTTTGTCGTCGCTGAAGCGTCCAACAACTCAGCTTCAAGAACCGCTCCGGGTGACGGCAGGCCGCTGACCACATCAAGTGAGGAAGGGGGGTCTATTCGACCAATGAAAAACAGAACCACCAAGAGGAGGACCACCAATCCAGCCAACCCGAACGAAAGCCCCTCATCTGCGGCGCTGTCCATTCCAATTCCTGTGCCCATGACGGTGGCAAACACCGGCAAGGATGGCAGTCCCTGTTCGTTCACACCT
>QXXW01000090.1:0-10259 GCA_009887255.1 Candidatus Poseidoniales archaeon
AGTCCAAGTGGAATTCTCGCCGGTTCGCAATGGGCCATCCGATGGTTTGTTCCCTGGAATTCAAGGAGTGGGTTACGTCGTTTCCTTCTCATGCTCGGAACTCGGTGGAGCCAATCAGTGCGACTCCATGGTCACGCCCACAGCAAGCACTGAAGGTGAACTTCAATGGACGCTTGACGAGATGCCGGCCAACTCCGACGATCGCACAACGACGGAAGACGACGACGCATCGAGTTCCACCACACCCGTTGTGATCGGTGTCGGCGTGCTGTTGGTCGTTGCTGCACTTGTCGGTGGTGTGTTGGTGATGCGTCGGCGAGTTGACGACGATGCGTTTGATGAGAGCGAGGAGGACGACTACATGGCAGGCTTCCCAACCGACGACTCACCCGTAGAAACCCTTGATTTGTCCAGTTCTCGGACGCTTGAAGACCTCAAGAACGACGGGCGCGACCTGCATGAGGACGCTCCACAAGGAGCTGAATCCTCCTCATTGATCTCTGGAGGCGCTGACGCCTTTGTGTTTGGAGCCACCGAACAAGACGCAGCGGTTGAATCGGGCGAAGAAGGCGACGACGATTCGCCAGACGACGGCATCACCGTTGATGAGCAGGGTACCGAATGGTGGGAAGACGAAGAAGGCGTATGGTGGTACCGAGAAGAAGGTTGGGAAGACTGGGCCGTTTGGGAAGACTGAATCATCCGTGACCCTCTTAACATACCCCCGGGTCCAAGCAAACCGGAGGTGCAATGATGGACAACAACCTGCAGGCGTATTCGTTGGTTCTTCACAAAGATGCCGACCCAACCACAGGGGGCGTTGCCATTTGTGGATTCACCACTGCAGGCATGGTCGGTGTGATGGCCACGTCGCACATCATCAAACAACTTGGTCTCCGCCAACTCGGTACAGTCATGCACAAGGATTTCCCTGCAGTTGCTTTGATTCACAACGAAGTCCCCAAGCACCCCGTCCGTGTGTATCAAGGCGACAATGTCGGCGTGTTCACCTCCGAATTGCAGTTTGGGAAAGAAACCGATTTGATGTTCGGGACGACGGTTCTCGAATGGTTCACCAAGGGAGGATTTGATCGTCTCATCATCATCGACGGGTTGGTGCGCCCTGAAACGGAACTGTCGAAGGGCGCGTTGTTCGGTGTGGGCTCAACACCACAAGCGCGCGCCACGCTGAAGCACCTTGACATCGAACCCATTCAGCAAGGCATCGTAGCCGGCATCACCGGATTCCTTCTCGGTGAGGGCGATCGACTCGGTATTGAGGTTGTCGCTCTCCTCTCGGAAGCCAATCCAATGTATCCCGACGCACGGGCCGCAGCCATAGCAGTGGAAGCCGTGAGCGATTTGACAGGCCTTGAAATCCCGCTCGGCCCGCTGCTTGAGAACGCACGAGAAGTTGAGGGCAGCGTCCGCGACATCATTGAAAACGCCGCTCAAATGTTGCCGGCTCCCGAAGACAACAGCGTGCACGATGTCGACCCGTCTTTTGGTTAGGCGCTCAGTCGTTTTTCATGTTCACCAGCGTTTGCACGGCCTTCACGACGTCTTCAAACGGAGCGTTGGTGACTACAAACGGGTCAATGTCGGGCAATCTTGCCGCAAGATGCCCCTCCGCCTTCAACAATGCCACGAGGTCAGCCAGTCGGGGTCCATGGGGCATGCCCGCCATGTTGGGCAGTGAATCCATGTGGTAGATTTGATGCGGGCGGCCCATCACTTCGCTGGCTTCGGCAATGTGGCGCACACTGCGCCGCAATTCACGTTGAGCGTGTTCGGCATCTTCATCGCTCCATTCCAAACCAAGGGCGCTGGCGGATTTAACATCCTCTGGCGTCGGGGAACACAACGCCAGCACGCGGTCCTCAGTCAGCCGTGAAGTGATGTCTGAATTCCACAACGGTCCGATCCACATCGGTCCACTGCAGCGTTCGATTTCGGATTCAGACGGGTGATGAATGAAGCGATACGAACCGTTTTCTGTTCGCATCCTCCACCCCATAGAACTCAACACCGTCGACGCCTGCTCTTTGCTTCGGCGTACCAACACGCTGACTCGAACATGATGCCCATCGAACAAAGCGAGCACGGGTTCAATGAAACGGTCGTGACGGGCAGCGGTCGTGGCGACCAATCCTAGCAACACCCTCACCGCGTCATCATGTGCGTAGTCGTCAACAATGCCTCTTGCTCCATAGCGTCGGTGTTGCGCAGACGGGCTGGAACCGGTGAGTGCAGCGGTGTCGGTGGCCGTCACTTCAAGGAAGGCCGTTCTTGACAAGCCTTGGATGGCGGCGTCCAAAAACGGTACAGGAGAGCCGAAAGGGTCAACGTCAACCCACTGATACGCGGCTTCCATCAACGCCAACCGAGCATCGTTTTGCATCAAATGAAGCCCGTTTTCCATGGTGCCAATCGGAGGCCGGTCGTAGCGATCATCGTCAAGAGCATGTTCAACCTGAACGTTGGGTGGAAACGCTGCGTGCGTCCGCTTCAACCAGTCAAGGGCAAACGCATCGAGGTCGTTGGCCGCAATCCGCAACCGTGGTTGATGTTGATCCGGTATTTCGCATCGCCATCGTCGCACGCGTACACCCGTTGCGCACAGGGCGTCCAAGACCCGCAGGTCTTCCCCTTCCTTCACCAACCATCCGTGGTCGAGGGCATCGGCTAGCAGCATCACCGACCGGGTCCTTGCAGGGGCCATGGCCGGATTAAGGAATCCTGGCCCCGTTCGTTTGGCCGGTCCGCGCGGCATGTGAGTGGGGCGTTCCTGGTCGCTTCTGAGGTGCACAAGCGTGCGACCTTCCATCCACAAATGTCCCGGAGCGGGGTCGTTGTTTCCGCTCCCGTCCATGACCTCGGGAGACTCCACTCCCTCAAGACCGCACCGATGTCAAGGTCCTCAGTAATGGGTGAATTCCACACCGCTGGCATGGGTCACTCGGTGACCGTCGTCGGTCACGCGACCCACGGCTGAACAACTCGGCATCCGCTCTTGCAACCAGGCAAGCACGGCTTCCGCTCGTTCGGCGTCAACGGCCAAAATCATGCCCGTACCCATGTTGAACGTGCGGTACATTTCTCGCGTATCCACGCCTCCCGCTTCTTGGAGCCATCTAAACTCGGGCAGGACCGGGAGCGGTTCATCGATGGCCCAACCCAACGACGGGTGGAGCCGAAGAAGGTTGGACAACCCTCCTCCGGTGATGTGGCAAATGCCATGGACATCGGTGATGCTGAACGGGGCATCGTCTCGAGCAGCCATCAGAAGGTCAACAACGGGGTCGCAATATATTCTGGTGGGGTTGAGGACGACCTCTCCAAGCGTGGGTGCACCGTTCGTCCATTGAACGATGGTCCGACCTTCATGCGTTGTCTCAAAAGGCGCTTCATCGCTGTAGGATACGCCGAGATGATCGACGATGCGACGCACAAGGGAATACCCGTTGGAATGGATGCCTGATGATGGCAATCCAATCAGCACGTCACCCGACTTCAGGCGTTCTCCCGTGATGGCTTCTCCTTTGGGTAGCCACCCAAGAGCGGTTCCCGACAAGTCCAGTTCGTTCACGATTCCAGGCAGCGAAGCCGTTTCTCCCCCTGCAAGCGTTACCCGCGCCAGCCGGCAAGCTTCAGCCAAGGAAGCCCCGAGGGCGGCGTGGACAGCAGGGTCCGGTTTGGGAACGGCCACGTAATCAACAAACGCAATGGGTTCGGCACCCACGCAAAGCAAATCGTTGACGTTCATGGCCATGCAATCAATACCGACACCGCTCCATTGATTCAACATGGAAGCGATTTGCAACTTGCTGCCAACACCGTCCGTAGCGAGGGCCAACAGGTTGTCGCCGAATTCGATGAGCCCACCAAACCCTCCAGGAAGGTGAACAGGAGCGCCAGGAGTTCCAGGTGCCCGCACGCTTGAGGACAAGGCGCCAATGAGAGACGCTACAGCCGAACCTTCGAGATCGATGTCAACGCCAGCACTTGCGTAATCCATCGGTTCGTCCATGTTGTGTCCAGCGGCCGGCGTTTCATGAAGTCACCTCTCGCCATCAACCGCCTGGCCGTTGGCCAAGTGGCCGTTTTGGAGGTGTTCATCGGTTCAACAACCGTTCGGCCAACGACGGCAGAAGGTGCAGACTGTCATGCAGTCGATGGCCGTCGTCCACCTTTACCAACTGTGCATTTGCGGCACTCTCCACGGCTCGTTCGCTGTGGGTGAGCGGCACGACATCGTCGTTTACTCCGTGCAACACCACGGTCGGGTGGGTCAATACCGGCCATGACACGTCTTCAGCAGCCTCAGCAAAACTGTACGGGAGCACGACCGGTTTCTCCCAGCCTGGTGGGTGGAAGCTGTGCTGGTTGGAGGCGCGCCAGTTGCTCATTTCCTCGTTCGTCAGCTGCTGGTTAAGCAAACTGTGGTACCCAAAGGCTGGGGCCAGCAACAACAATCGCAGGTCCAGATCCGGACGAAGCACAGCGGCGTTGGCCGTCGCTAGACCTCCAAAGGACGAACCGATGAGAAGATCAAACGGGCCGTGTTGTTCAATGGCATCGATGACTGCCTGGGTTTGCTCTTGCTGATTCCATCCGTGATGATGCATGTCAACCGCCAACACCTCCCACCCAAGACTTCGCATGTGCTTCACTTTGCTGCTTTCTGTCGAACTCCACAAACCGTGGGCAAACGTGACCTTCATGTTCACCAAGAGGGGTTGAAGGGTCATGAACTCTCGGTGCTGGCGAAGCTCGACAGGAAGGCGGTATGTGGCGCTCAAACGCACCTTCCACCGGGGTCACATCTCCAATGGAAACAGAGGGGTGGCGTTGCTGATGGAAATTGATTAAGACCTGTAGGCGTTTATCGCAAAAGCCCGAAGGTGAAACCATGGCTTCAATCCAAGAATTTGACCTGCCTGCTCGCTGGACTTCTCTTCTTCAAGACACCTTCTCGGAAGCGATTCACAACATCGCCCGAATGTGGCCAGAAGAGCAGTCGCTCAAGGTTTCTTATCGCATCATCGAAGGGTACGACCCAGAATTCGCCCAAGACATCCTGGCCAACCCCGAGCATCATTTCCGGGCGGCCAACCAAGCGTTGCAACAGTTTTTGCTCGATGCCGGTGAAGGCAACAAAGTTCCCTTTCTTCGCATTGAACACCTTCCGAGCGATCAAGTCAGAACGGTGTCACAACTTCGTGCGGATGACATTGGCATGATGATCGCCGTCGACGCCGTCACGACCAAAATCTCAGGTGTTCGTCCGCGCTTGTACATGGCCGTGTTCGAATGCGCTGCTTGCGGCCACACGATGGAGATCAACCAGCCCAACGAACAAGAGCTGATCGAACCGTTGGAATGTTCCCAAATCGATGGCGGTTGCGGCCGACCGAAGCGACAAACTCGGTTCGTGCTTCAACAGCACCTTTCCCAACTCATCAATTCTCAGTTCATCGAACTCCAAGAGCTTCCCGAGCAGGTCAAAGGCGGCATCCAGCCCGAACGTATCATCTGCATCGGCGAGCAAGATTTGGCAGGTCAACTCAACCCCGGTGACCGTGTCAAAGCCAACGGAGTTTTGTTCATTCGCTCTCAAAGAAAGGGAGGCAAGGACACGCCGGTCTTCGACATCTTCCTCCGCATTCACTCGCTCGAACGGCAAAACGTCCCGCTTGAGGAAATCATCATCACCGAAGAGGAGGAAAACGAAATCAAGGAAATTGCACGCCAGGACAACGTCTACGACGTGCTCACCGCCAGCATCGCACCCTCCATTTTCGGCCTACAACGAATCAAAGAATCCCTTATGTTGCAACTGTTTGGAGGTGAGGCGCAACTGAACGAGGACGGAACTCGGAACCGAGGCGATATCCACATTCTGTTGATGGGCGACCCCGGTGTAGCCAAGTCTCAACTTCTGTCCTACATGTCAACAATTTCCCCCAGAGGTCGTTTCACTTCGGGTCAATCCGCCTCAGCGGCGGGTTTGACGGCTGCTGCGGTGCAAGACGCAACCGCAGACGGCCGATGGACGCTCGAGGCAGGAGCGTTGGTGCTGGCCGATTTGGGCTTGGCCGCCATCGACGAATTTGACAAAATGAACGCTGGCGACCGATCGAGCATGCACGAAGCCATGGAGCAGCAGAAAATCTCGATATCCAAGGCAGGAATCAACGCCAGTTTGCGCACGCGATGCGCCATCCTAGCCGCTGCGAATCCCAAAGAAGGGCGTTTCCAACCAGTGAGTGACGTGCCGTTCACGTCCCAAATCAACCTCGCTCCGCCGTTGGTGTCCCGGTTCGATGTGATTTGGTTGATGACCGACGACGCTGATGAGAAAAAAGACGCACAGATCGCTTCACACATCGTCAACACCCGTCTAAAAGGCTCGAGCGAACTGTTGGTGAACGAAGGCAGCATGCCCGATCCCACCAAAAACCAAAAGGGCAAGAAAGCAACTCGAAACGCAGGAGGGGGTTACGATTATTTGCCCAAAGAGGTGCTCAGGAAGTACGTTGCGTATGCCAAGCGCACTGTTCGACCCAAACTCAACGAGGAAGCTCAAAAAGCAGTCGTCGATTTTTATGTTCAGACGAGAAAATCTGGCGGTGAGGCAACCGACAGCGTGGCCATCACCGCTCGTGCTCTGGAAGGTCTCTCTCGGCTGGCTGAAGCCAGCGCACGGATCCGTTTGGATGAGGACGTGAACCTCGAAGATGCCCAACGAGCCATTCGGTTAACGAAGACATGGCGCTTTGAATTGATGGGTGAGAATTTCGATGAAACCTCCGTGCACTCAGGCAAGAAAACCGCGGCTCGAAACCAAGAACGAACGATATACGACATCGTTTCCACCCTGCAAAATCAATCGGGCACCTATGCAACCCTGATCGATGTCCTCAACGACGCTGAACGAAGCGGCATTTCCCGTGCCAAGGCCGAGGACATCATCGAGAAAATGTGTCGGGACGGACGAATGATGCGCCCCTCTGGCTACCAAACCTTGCAGTTGGTCTGACCTTGATGAGGGGTGGTGCTCATGAAGGGCAAGCGCTTGGCCGATTCATGGACGCAGAGATGACGGCCGATCTGACCCGTCCGGACCAGCTCGACCCACAGGCACTGGGGTTCATGTGCGGACTTGAGGTGCATCAGCAACTCGCCACAGGAAAACTCCATTCACGCCAAAAAGGAGAACTCTACGATATCACCATCGATACGGTTCCCGAACATTGGCCGCGGTTTGCACGCAAACTTCGAGCAGCCCGTGGAGAAGGTGGTGCAGTGGATGTTGCCGCACGTTTTGAGGCCAAACGAAACCGCTCTTTTCAGTATGTTCAATCACCCAATGCTGGGTTGATTGAACTTGACGAACAACCACCTCTGGCTCTTGATATCGAAGCCGTGGACATCACCCTCACGGTGGCAGCCCTCCTCAACGCCCGCCCGGTATCGTTGATTCAGACCATGCGAAAAACCGTCGTGGATGGTTCGAACACCAGCGGGTTTCAGCGCACTTCTTTGATGGCGACAGCCGGTACGCTGGAGACCGAAGACGGCCCTGTTGGGGTCGATGTTGTGTGTTTGGAGGAAGACAGTGCTCGAAAACTGGACACGGTGGATGAGAAGCACGGGCAAACGGTCATTTACAACCTCGACCGATTGGGTCTCCCGCTCATCGAAATCGCTACGGCACCGGATGTCAAAACTCCCGAGCATGCCAAAATCACCGCCAAGGCTCTGGGGCGCGTCTTGCGCCAAACCCGTCGTGTGCGAAGAGGGCTTGGAAGCATTCGTCAAGACCTCAATGTCTCAGTGGGTTGCGGCGATCGTGTTGAAATCAAAGGATGCCAGGACCTCGGTTGGATTCCCACAATCATACGCCTTGAGATGGCCCGACAGGTCCACTTTTTCCGGCAGGCCAACGAACTGCGAGCTCTATTGGATCTCCCGCCGCTTCCAGCCCATCGGGATTTGGATAAACCCTCAGTTGAAGCCTCGGTAAGGGAGCGTGCGGCCGAGCACCTTCCCCTTCGGCTGGTGAACGTCTCTCAGGTTTTTGCGTCCACCTCTTCTGGTATGGTGAGCGAGGGTTTGAACAACGGGGCCACCATGTTGGCTCTTCCCCTTCCGGGTTTTTCCGGACGGCTGGGCAAAAAATCCCTCGATGAACAAGGCGCTCAAATGCCTCGATTGGGGCGTGAACTTGCAGGAGCGGCTAAATTGGCCGGGGTCAAAGGCATCTTCCATTCAGATGAATTGCCAGCGTACGGCATCACTCAAGACGAGGTTGACAGCTTAACGGCATCACTCGAACTGCGTACAGAAGACGCCTTTGTCTTGTGCTGTGCCCCGAAATGGCAAGCCGAATTGGCTCTTGAAGCGGTTCTTGGTCGGGCCCGCCTTGCCTACCACCGTATCGTTCAGGAAGTGCGCAACGTGGTGGTCAAGAAAGGGGCTCCCGATGACGGAACAACCACCCCCATGAGGCCGCTCCCGGGAGGTTCTCGGATGTATCCGGAAACCGACGTCCTCCCACGAGCCATCTCAAACGACAACTGGCATCGAGTTCTCTCGCATCTCCCCATGAGCGACGAAGAACGCCGCTCTCGGCTGTCAACAACGGACACCTCGGCCGACCAAGCCAAACAAATTCTCTCGCGAGAACTCGATGACTTGTTCATGGAGCATGCCGCAAGTCTTCCCCACAAAGCATGGGCCTCGTTGTTGTTGGCTCACGACGACCAAGCCCCTCAGTTGCTGGTCAACATCCTCAACCTCCGCGAAGCCAACGAGGTGGGTCGAGACAACATCACCGCTTTGGTGGAGGCCCACGCAGGTCGCTGTCCATCCATCGACGAATTGAGGACCTATATCGAGGCAAACGGCCTGGCTCCTGCCGATACGAGTGGCCTGGCCGATGTCATCAACGCCATCGTGGCTGAGCGGTTGGATTTTGTCAAAGACCGGGGTATGGGTGCCATCGGCCCCCTGATGGGTGTGGTCATGCAAGCGGCCCGTGGAGCGGATGGAAAGGAAGTGAGTTCGCTGCTCAAAGCTGCGATTCAAGCCGCTATGGAGTGAAACCATGCGGGGCCAAGTGTTGACGGCATGGTGTCTTTTGCTTGTGACCTGTTGTCTGCCTGTGGCCTCAGCAGGTTGGACCTCGTCATGGTCGTACACTCTTGACGAGGGGTACATCACCACCACTCCTCAAACCGACGGAGAGCACATCTTCCTCCGCTCGTCAGGGTTTTGGATGGGCGAAGAACGCCCCTTCGTGGTGGCCTTGGATAAGAGTGGTGAAGAACAGTGGCGACACACCAATCCAAACGCCACTCAACACGACATGTCGCCGCTCCTCGTTGTCAAGAAGACATCAGGAGATTGTGGTGATGCTGGCCCCTCGTTGATCGTTGGCTGGTCGGACGGTCGACTGGAGCGTCTTGCGCCATCCAACGGGACCGTGATGTGGTCGGTGTCCACCGATGTGAACGTGTGGGGCATCACCGGCGCCTTAGCCATGGACGGTGACCACGTCGTGGTCCCAACGCGCCATGGTTTGGTAAGGGTGTGTTTGAGCGACGGTCAAGTGAATCTGTCGGTCACCACCGGCTTGGGATGGCGAAACGGCGTCACCGTGGTTGATGATGGATTCTGGCAAGGAGATGAAAACGGAGGTTTGTGGTTCGTGGATCGCAACGGTTCGGCCGAACTGCGATGGAACGCCTCCGGTCATTTGCGTCATGCTCCACTTGTGGTGGGTGATTTCTTGCTGCTGCACGTTCAATACACCACCAACACATCCATCATGGCCTTCAATTCTTCAAGCAACGAGAGCCATTTCCTCGCTGCTTCAGGCCCTTCTCCCGCAATTCCCATCAAGACGTCGTTCGGAGCGGTGTTTGGCGACGGTCACCATTTGACTGCCGTCCGCTGCGACGCGACCTGCTGGGTGGAAGACCGTGTCAATGCGACGACCAACGGAGCCATGAGCACGTATCGGGATCGTAGCATCTGGTACCCGATCAACACCGAATCAGGTGGGTGGGGGACGGTTTCGTTGACATCCAACGGCACGTTTGGTGACGTTAACACACTCTCCACCGCTGTGGACACGTACGGCACAGCCGCTCCATTGTTCACGGGCGGGCGGATGTACTTGGGCAACGACGCAGGTGTGTTGGTTGAGTTCGTTGATTACCAGCCTCCCTCAGAGCCCTTTGTGTACGAAC
>QXXW01000091.1:0-7471 GCA_009887255.1 Candidatus Poseidoniales archaeon
ACTGTGGTACGAGAGTCCACGGGAAAGGAAGTCACTGTGCCCCTCTCTTTTCACCTCGGTTCCTCGTCCCGTTTTGGGCGCAATCGGCCGGTTTCCTTCATTGGGAACCGGCCTTTTTTGCGTTCTGGACACCATCAACACTTTCAACGAACGTCACAGCGGAGGGAATGAGCACATGCCAATCAACACCGTTGACATCTTTGGTAGCGATCAGGTGGGCATCCACCTCGCTGCCGTAGGCAATGTGCTGTTCCATCCTCCTGAATTGCCTCAACCCAGTTTGGACATTCTCGAACAAAGCATTGAACTCGAACTCGTTCCCACCATGATCGGTGGATCCAACCTGGTCGGCGCCCTGCTCTGCGGGAACAGCCGAGGCATGGCAGTGGCCGATATTGCCACGGAACGTGACATTGACGCCTTGACTTCATACGGCGATGTTGTGGTCATGGAGGGCGGTGTGAACACGGCAGGCAACCTCATGGTTGTCAATGAGGCCGGTGCCGTTGCCTCTCCCGCCATCCCCCGTGATGGTCTTGAAATTCTCAGCGACGTCCTCGGCGTCCCCATCGTTTCCACAACGGTGGCCGGGCAGGATGTCGTCGGCAGCTTAGCCGCCGCCAACGACAAAGGGGTTCTTCTTCATCCGGATGTGACACCTGATGAAGCACTTGTCATCGAGGAAATTCTCGGTGTACCTCCGATGGTCGGCACCGTTAGTTTCGGCTCACCCTACGTTGGAGCTGGCGTCTGCGCATCAAACACCGGTGCTGTATCGGGTACCAAAACAACGGGACCTGAACTCAATCGTGTTGAAGACGCTCTTGGATTCCTTTGACAACCTCGTCTGAAAGAATTGAAAGGTTCAAAGGCTTCCGAAAAAACCCAGGGTTATGGGAGAAATGCTCTATCAGGGTAAAGTGAAGCAAGTCTGGTCGACCGACGATGACGATATCTTGGAATTTCGATTCACCAATCAGATTTCAGTCTTTGATCAAATTATTCCATCCCTCATACCACGAAAAGGGGAATCGCTCAACAGAACAACCGCACACTGGTTCAAACTCGTTGAAGAAGCGGGTATTTGCAAAACCCATTTGGTTGAAGTCAACGCCGCTGACCGTTGCCTTGTTCGTAAGGTCGCCGTCATCAAAGAACCCGGGGCCATCCCCCGTGACATGGAATGGGTGTTTGTGCCCCTTGAGGTGATTGTTCGTCACTACATTTCGGGGTCGGCATGGCGCAGGTACCAACGCGGTGAGTTGACCTCAGAAATGCTCGGTGTGGAAGGTGACTGTGAATACGGTATGAAGCTCCCCCGCCCATATGTTGAAGTGACCACGAAATTTGAAAAGTTCGATCGCAACATTGGCCGTGATGAGGCCCTGGAGATCTCCAACATCACGGAAGATGAGTACGAAGCCATTGTTGATGCAGCCTTAGCGGTTGACGGCATCATTGAACGTGAAGCTGCTAAGAACGGGTTAATTCACGTCGATGGAAAGAAGGAATTCGCATTGGGTACCAATCGTGAAATCGTTCTTGTTGACACCTTTGGAACCCTTGATGAGGACCGTTGGTGGGACGCCGAAGCATACGCCAACGGTGAATGCATTGAACTCTCCAAAGAATTTGTCCGCACCCATTACATCGGTACCGGTCATCAACACGCCGTGCAAGAGGCTCGTGACACCGGTGCAGAAGACCCACCCATCCCAGCCCTCCCTCAAGAGGTCATTGACCAAACGGCATCGTTGTACGCCTCAATGTACGAGCGTCTCACTTCTGAGCACTTCTAATCCGGTTATCTGTGTCGGCGATGGACGAGGCCAACTCGTCGTCGTTCAGCGGCCTTGAGAAGGGTCGTGAAGTGTTTTGCTACATCCGCAATCCCTCCATCAAGGGGCTCATCAAACGACACCGTCCATGACCTTCCTGCGAGCAATTTTCGCAAATCCGACACCTCGTCCGGTGTGAGATAGCCCAGCAATTGGAGTCCTCCAAATCCGGATTCGTATTGCTGGTGGCCCTGATGTGCTTCGGTCAATCCTTCAGCAAGTTGTGTGATCAACGACACGATATTGTCGTACATGTCTTCACCATCGTTGTCGGTGATGCTCCTGTTTGGACGGATGTGTTCAAGGAAATATCCCAAAGCGGAACCATCCTTGTGCGGAAACCGTCCGAACCTTTCTCGGGTTAAACGCTCACCGATTTGGAGCGGAAGGTGTTCGTTGGTCACGGCCATGCCTGAAGTGAACAACAAGGTGGCTTGGTCCCAACGAATTGAGTTGAACCGGTCGGGTGTTTCAAGGCCTTGAGATTTCAATCGCTCTCGGAGATTGGGCTCGTTGGCCACCAATGTTGTCCATGCCTCGGTGTTGTCCTGGAGGGCGTCTTGAATCACCGGAAGCATGCGCTTTGCCAAGGCCCCGTCAAACCCGTCGAGGGTGAAGAACGCTGGTGTGTTCGCCTGTAAGTCCTCGTTCATGGAGGTGCGAACAGCACCTTGCGATTAAGGCCTTGGTCACGGCCCGCCACCGAAGAAGCGGTCCATTCGGTCCTCCAGTTTCTCCTTTGGCTCCGGATCGTTTTCATCCTCACCCAATTCTTGTCGCAGGGACGCCAATCGTCCACTGGCTGAGCGGTTCTCCTCGGGAACGGATTCGACCACGGTGAGGTCCTCGATGTCCTCCACCATTGAAACGTGTTCATCGTTTGACTCAACCACTTCGATGTCCGTATGGGGTTCTTCCTCGGTTTCTACGACGATGCTGATGTCGTCTTCATCCACGGGTTTGGCTGATGTCTTCTTCACCTGCTCGACCCTATGTTCGGTCTCTTCTGATGCCTTGCCTTTGACAGGGGAGGTGCTCGATGAAGCGTTGTTGGGCATTCGAACAACTCCCGCAGCCCAAGCAAGAACCAGGAGAAGCCCCGCAGTACCGATGATGAAGGCGGCATCACTGCTGCTTACGGCCAACGCGCTGGTAGGTTTGTGATAGGTACTGGCCGAATCGTCATCAGGGTTGTCGTCAACGTCAAACGGCGAGTCACACGAAATGCTTGCTGTGATTCGTTCATCTCGTTCAACATTGGATGGCTCTGGAATAGAGACAACCGGTGCAAACTCTGAATAGGCGACATCAACGATGTATCGTGTGGTCCAACCACCACTGGCCACCACGTCAAGGACGCATACGGTGTCTGCCAGAATGTCGTACCCGGTCCGTTGAATACCGACGGTGATGTCTCCATTTGAGGAGATTGAATTGACGCCGATGTTCCAGTTTGAAGCACGGGACACGGCGGTCACCTCTTCCTGATCAAGCACTCGGCCAAATTGGTCATGCAGCAGCAACGTGATGACCATTGCTCCAGCGGATGGCTGCCAGTTGTTCACACTCACATTTAGGGTGCTGCTGGTGTTGCTTGCCACCCGTACAGCATCGCTGTTCAACGGCACGGCAACGCCTGTGGAGGTCGTCATGGAGATGTATGCCATCAAATCCTGCCCCTCACCAGCGCCAAGGGTGCACGAAGCCACAGAACCGTCCAACGCAACTCGGCCCAACTCATCAAACGCACCGGTGTTGAATCTGCACGATGCAGACGCATCAGGGTACGAACGGCTTTGGACGTAAATGGTCATGGCTTGATCTCCAGCGTTCGTTGCTGCGGATAAACCAAGTTCACCGGTGGTGATTGGTTGAGTGAATTGCAAGCCGCTGTCCAATTGGAGGACATTGAACCCCGTTCCGGAGATGGAGGTTATGGTCGTGTTGGGGTGATAGAGGTCAACGTTGTGGACGGTACCAGCATAGGCATCCCTAACGGGACTGGATGCGAAGGCAACAATCCCGGGCTCGACCTCAATATCATGGGACACCAGACCCAACGTCGGGTGGTTGACATTGATGGTGAGCAACAGTCGCTGCCCGTTCCATGAACTGGCTGGTGTCAAATCAAGCGGTAGGCCTTCCATTTCTCCCGGCGCCAGCACCATTTGGATGCCTTGATTCACCGACCATCCATCGGGCAATCCATTGACATCGACCTGTAAAATCGCCATGTCGTTGCCCAAGTTCTGAACCCACGCTGTTGGGAATCCCCCCTCTGATGTGACCATCCATGTCCCACGGTGGTCGACTTCAATTCTTGGAGACTGACCGACCCGGAGTGGAATTTGTTCCTCGATCATGCCTCTCAAATCATCCCCCGTCACGCGTAAATGCATGGTTCCGATTTCGCCTGCAAGAGCATCGCTGGGGGGCTGCACAAAAACGGTGATTTCGCCAGTAGCGAAAGGCCCCAACGGAGAAGTGTTGCTCGGCAACGTCATGTTCCACCCGGGACCTGCTTTGGTGAAGTAAGGCTGCTCAACACCGTTGCCCAAGTGGACCAATCCAACGGTGATGTTTTCTCCCAATGGGTCAATTTCCAAACTCGTTTGCGTCAAGTCCAGGGCCCAACCAACCGTTTCTTCAACCTCGAAACTCAGGTTTGTGCTGGTAAGGCTGAACCCTCCGCTCAAGTGCCTGAATTCGATGTCCACAGCCGTTTGTGCCCACGCATCGGCAGGAACCGTCACATCAAGGCTGAATTCCGTGCTTTCGTTCACGCCCAGTACGGCCGTTGTGCCGGCGCTTATTGTCCACACGCTGCTGTCGTTGCCCATTCGAGTCAAGGTCATGGAGGGGTCGAGGGTGAGTGAGGTCGCGGCGTTGCCAAGGTTGGTGATGTTCATGTTGAGTGAGAGAGTTTCTCCGGGAACCATCGTGCTCGGGGTTTGGTTTCCCGGTAGGACGGACCATTCGTATCGAGGCGATGCTTGCAGCTGCACATCCTGTGTGAACGCAACGTTGGTGCCCCCAAGTGACGTCCACTGGAAGCGCACATCAAACGGCATCAGTGCAGGGGTGTCAGCAGGCAGGTTCACGTCCAATGAACCGATGCTGGTGGCTTTTGCACCCAAGGTCTTGATCGGATCAAAGTAGGTGAACGTCACGTTGGGGGCGTCTGTGCCACTGGTTTGAACCACGCTGGCAGAGAATTCAAATTGGTCTTCTCCGTTTCCCGGATTTTCAAGGAACATCAGAAAACGGTGGTCTTCGGAAACGTTCAGGGTGATTGGAACGCCCTCGGTTGTTGGCATGGGGCTGATGAGTGACATGTTGGCCCGGTACACTTGGAGAACATGCAGTGTTAAGTTGAGTTGATGTTGTGTTGAAGCGTCGTCGTTGGCCACAAACGCGTGGCGAAGGGGCACCGCATCGTCGTTGAGGCGCAAGGTCAACTCTCCAATTGCCGTTTCATTGGCCACGCCGTTGGCTTGGAGTTCGGAGCCCACGATGGTCCAATCTCCGGTGACGGTCCAAGCCCAATCGGGTTGAACCATTCCAGCTTCAGCGAGGTTGATTGAGAGTGAGCCCGACAAAGGCAACGTTGCACCGATGGTGTAAGTGACATTTGTTCCGGGCAGTGTCCTGTGGTGTGTTGGTGTGCCGCTTACAGCAACGGATTGGAAGGTGACGGTCAACTCTTCACACAGCGCATCTTCTCCACTGCCCATGCACATGGTCATGGTGCTGATGCTGTTGGAACCCACAGCAGCACTGGTCGGGACGGGAAGAACGGCGGCAAGTTCCATCCGAGCACCCGGTGCCAGCGTGATGCTGAATTGCGTTTCTCCAGCGGCATTTTTGATGGAAGGCGTCCCTCCCCACGCCGGTGCAGTCCAAGAAATTGAGGTGGTTTGCTCTTCTGCATTGCCCAAATTTTCCACCATGAACCATGCCTGGGCATCGGTTCCCGGTCTGCCTTGCCCGTGCGATGCGTTGATGCCCTCTGGTCCAACCACATCGAGACCTCGGGTTCGGAAGACCTCAATGGGCACCTGAAGGGAGGTGTTCACGGACGGGTCGTCGTTCAGCGAAAGCAGCAACGTCACGATGCCGGCTTCATCTCCCAAAGCATCGGACGGAATGTTGACTTCGAAATTCGCCACTTGAGGCGTTCGGGGAACCAACGTGAAGGTGTTGCTGGCACCGGATTGAGGTCCGAAGGACCACGATGATGGAAGGTGTTGGGCATCGGTGGACAAGGTCCACAATCCTGTTCGCGAACCCGTTGATTCGAGAGAAATTGATATGATTTCCGACGTTCCAGGCACGACGCGTGTGGTGTCCTCGGGACCGCTCAGTTGACCCAGGTACGGCTCTACAACGCGAAATTCTGCGGCTAGGCGGTTGTTGTCTTCTCGCATTTCGGTGATGTTGCTGTTCACATCGACCACCAGTTCAAACACATGAACGCCCAATGCAGCCGTGATGTCCACGCTAAAGGTCAGAGGCCCACCTTCTCCTGAGGGTGAAATGGGTTCAGTGTCGGTGAACCGCTCCCTTGCGATTTCTTCACCGTTCATCATCAAGACGGCATCAAGGTCGTCATCCGCTTCAACGGTTCCGATGTTGATGAGTTGCCCCGTGACGGTCACCGTTTGGCCCGGGTCAGCTTGGACCGGGTTGAACGACAACCCCCGGTCGTCAAGGGCTGGAGCAAAGTCCGCTCCTGCATTTGAAACGAGAACGTCCCCATAGAGCATGTCGATGTGTCCATCACCGTCAACATCCGCAAAGGCGGGAGCGGTCCACACTCGATGTGGCATGGCCAGAGGGGTTGCCCAATCGTCTGTTAGATCTGCTGAGGCGCCCGTGTCTCCATCAAAGGCAAAAACACGACGGCCAAAGGCCACGACAACATCGGGAGATCCTTCTCCGTCAATGTCCATGCTGATCGGGGGTGAAACCGCAATTTCGTCGTTGTCGTTCCCAGCTCCACGTTGTAAATCGCGTGTGAATTCCGTTGTTGGGTTTTCGTCGCTTATGTCCGTGCAACCCAACATGCCTTTGCGATTGAAGTTAAAGGCGGATTCTGAGTACCATGTGACCCAACACAAGCGGTCGTCAACACCGTCGCCGGTTGTGTCCACTGGCAACGGCGGCGTGTCGGCGTATCCGTTCTGTGCCCTGAAATTGAACACCTCCGTGGTTGAGGTTAGTTCCATTCCGATAAATCTGGCACCGCTTCCTGAGTCTCGGTTGTTGGCATCGGTGGGGACGGTGATGATCATTTCAGGTGCCTGGTCGGTGTCAAGTTGGGCCATCACCGGGCCAGGGAGCCTGAGGCGAGGGGCATCGGAATCAGAATCTGTGCCTTGGACGGCCAATCTGTCCCAATCCAAGGAACCCGAGTCACCGTCGATTTTCCAGATCCACATGTTCCCTGAATTCGAATCCACCGTGGTAAGAACCACAGCGGTCGTGGAGCCATCGAGTTGCACCCATGTCGGATCAGAAGGGTGGGTTCCTCGGTCCAATGTGACGTCCCAGATGGCTTCGGTCGGGGTGCTGGTTGTGATTTCAAAGGCCATGACTTTCGGTGTCGGGTCGTTGGCGGGGTCGTCCACCAC
>QXXW01000091.1:7481-18093 GCA_009887255.1 Candidatus Poseidoniales archaeon
CAGCCACAACGAGTTCTGGTGAACCGTCGAGTTCCAAATCGGCCATGACCGGTTGGGTTACCGCGTCGTGGCCGCTGTTGGAACTGGCGAAGTGAGGGGACGGTGAACCGATTCGAATGTCGCTGTCGCTGTAGGACCATACGAGTTCGTTGCTGTGACCGCTGACTTGCCAGTTGGATTCTGTACAGGTGAGTCTGGGCGACCAAACATCGATGTTGAAATTGCTGTCGGTGTCGTAGACTACAATGATTTCCGGATGCCCGTCTTGGTCAATGTCATGAATCATCGGCGTGGAACGAATGGCCTGTGTGGTGCCCAAATCCACCTTCCAGGCCAGTTTCGCATCGTCTCCGGAAAGGATGTTGAGGGCGCTTTGTCGCCCTGCGTCCCCGACCTCACTTGTGACGATGACGGGTTGCAATTTACCCTCTCCACAGCGCTCTGCCGCTGCAGAAGTCGCTGCGATGCTTCCTGAAAAGTTGCCCACAATAGAGCCGTAGCTGTCAGCACCCTCACCCGTTTCAAAACCCTGCCAGTTGACGATTGGGCTGGTGATGGAGGCCAATTCGGTTACGTTAACGACCGTGCCATCACCAGGACCGCCGTCACTGGCGTGCGAAGGCAGCGCAAAATCGTGGTCTGGGGTTCGTCCAAATTGTCCCCATGGTTGATCGGTTCCGTTCCACGGCTCCGTTGAGGTGGACGAGGGGTGGAACGGCTCGGTTAGGTCGTCCCATTCTGGGGCCTGCATCGGGCTCAGCACGGCGGCAAGCATGATCGCCACGAGCATCAACGCTCGAGCCGAAGCGGAGTGCCCTATGCTTCGCCGCCCCAACATCATGATGAACCGTTCTCCGGAGGTTGTTATGGCTTATGGAGGGCCGAGCACATAAAACCCTCTTCTTGATGGGTAAACAGGATGGCATGCCACGGTTCAGCGCTCAAGTTGTTCCGCTTGGATTATATATGGGCCGTCGGTGGCAGGAATGACTTCGGTCGCATTCTCTCCCGAGGGAAACCGGTGAAGGACGGAATGGTCGCATGACCATCCGTGTTAAACCGCATTCTTCGGTGGGAGGTTGGAGGCGAAAACATGTACAAAGTGGTCACAAAAGAAGACATCATCCGTATTCCTGCGGAATACATGCGCAAGGGGCAGTCCCTTGACCAGTACATCGACCGTCTCTCCATGGATGCGTTCGAGGGGAAATTCGACGAGCACAACCGATTTATCCTCGTCACCAACAACCACAAAACCATCGGACGAGGCAGGATTATCCACGGCGATGGAGCCATTTACCAAAAGGTCCAATTTGACGCCGTGCTGTTTTGCATGGACGACCAAGAAGTTGTGGAGGGCGCCGTCTCTGAAGTCAACGAATTCGGTGCGTTTGTGCGTATTGGCCCTATGGAAGCCTTGCTCCACAAATCCCAGATCATGGATGAACCCGTGGACATCAACATCGGCCGCAACTCCATCATCGGCAGGCAAACAGGCAAGAGTCTCGAAGTCGGTTCGTTCGTCCGTGCCCGCATTGTATCCCTCTCACCAGACACGTCCGACCCACGTCGTTCCAAGATCGGTTTGACCAGCAAGCAAGATGGCTTGGGTTCACCAAACTGGGATTCCAAAGGAAGTGAGTGACCATGGTTAAGATTCCCTTTGCCTGCGGCGAATGCCATCTCATTCTTGCAGATGGTGTGGACATGTGTCCCCGTCACCCAGCTGCACAAGTCTCCACCGATTGGACTGGATACGTCATCATCGTTCAACCCGTTCGTTCCGAGATGGCCAAGCGGCTCATGGTCGAACTGCCCGGCAAGTATGCCCTAAAAGTCAACATTCGATGAGGTGAACACATGCAAATCAATGAACGAACCGAAAACAAACTCCTGAACCGTATTGAAATTTCCTTTAGCTGGAAGCACGATGGTAAAACCACACCTTCCCGCAAAGAAGTCATGGCCCTTGTGAAGACCCTTGAACCCGGATCCAACCCAGACCTCATCGTCGTCAAGAACTGCGATACCCGCTTTGGTCAACCACTCACCACCGGGCTTGCCTACATCTACAATTCTGCTGAAGCCATGACCGTCGAACCGGCCTACATCCATTCACGGCACAAAGGATTCCGTTCTGGTGGAGCCCCTGAAGGAGGCGATGAGTGATGGGAGACGGACCAAACGGTAAGGCCAAGTGGGCCAAGTACAAGATCGAAGATGGACAACTCGTGCGCAGCGAATCTTGCCCGTCATGTGGACCAGGTGTTTTCTTGGCCATCCACGCCGACCGCAAATCATGCGGTCGCTGCGGCTACACTTCGCTCAACGAGTGATTCAATCCACTTCCTGAGACGGCGTCTCAAAGGCGCTTTCAGCCCACGACCCGTCGTTGAAGAGAATCAAGGTTCGTTCGTTCTGCTGAACCACTGCCGTTGGTATCTCATCCCATGCGTGCTGAGCCACCTTCTGTTGAGAAAGAAGCAGTTCCTCTCTCCAACCAGCCACCCTCCAACCCTGCCATCGTTCGTCCCAGGTGGCCGATTGAATCGGTCCGCTTGATTGCACTTTGGCCAGGATGTTGTCGTTGTGTACCCAGTGCAGCGCTCCGCTGGTCGAAGCATAGAGATGATGAGCGTCATGTTGGAAATGGTGCTCCAACGGTGCTTCAGGTCCTGGGGCAATGAATTCCTCAACCATTTCGCCGGTCGTTCTGGAGCGACGCTGGACGCGGCCGCCCCGAGAGGTGATGGTGAAGGTGGTCGATTCCATATGGAGGGCGATGGTCTCTGTGGTTCGCGGCCGAGCCTTCGGATAGGACCAGGTGGCTTCGGGCATTCGCCATCGCTCTCTTGCGTCGGGTGTTAACCCGTAAATTCCCCGACGCCACAGAACAAACACAACCTCGTCTTCTGCGACGCCTAAGGCCAGGGGTTCGGCATCAAGGACATGCGACCAAACGGCTCCTTGGGGGTGAAGTGGCAGGCTGGGGTTGTGATTGGTTCTCAATTCTGCCCGCTTTACACCGCTGCTCAACGACTCCTTAAGGTCAAGTACGCCCATTCTGGCTTTCATCAATTCCCCGTCGATCCACGTGGCATAGAGGCGCTCACCATGCACCGCAGCATGACTGATTCGCATTGGAAAAGGCACGGCAGGCGGGTCATGCGATTCAAGTTCTGGGTTGAGCAACAAGAGTTCGCCCTCGGTCCCGATCACGAGTCGCTGCTCGCCAACTCGTATCACTCGGTGTGGGAGAAAAGGCACCGCGGGGGGAAGGCCTTCTTCCATGTTCCGTGGAAGCGCCGTGTGTATGTGAACCCTCGTCCTGTTCGCGGGACACACCGTGGGTTTCCCTCACTCTGTGAACCTTGCCAACATGGACTTCAAAGCATCAATGTCGGCTTGGATCTCCTCACGTTCGGACGATTTGGCCGTTCCACTTTCAAGCAAGTTTTCGAGGAATTCAATTTCTTCTCTCGCATTGTCACGCTCTTCTTGGAACTTCATTTCGTCCTGCTTTTGCTTCATCTCCGCAATGTGTTGGCGTGTTTTCTTTTTCTTCATTCGCCGTTGGAAGTTCTCATCATTTTCAAAACTTTCAGGTTTGTCTTGTAGTTCCACTGCAATGGGGTAGGGGATAGAAATTCCTTCTTTTTCGAAGGCCTCGTCGACTTCACGAAGCAACCAATCGGTGGCCAGAAATTCATCGTTGTAATCGTCAATCCAAGCATACAACCGGAAATCTTTGGAATATTCGTTGAGACTGCGCAACAAGGAACGAGGCTCTGGGTCCCCCGTCACGTAAGGGCATCGCCTCGCTGTCCGGGTGATGACGTCCTTCACATGCGCGTTCTTTTCACGATAGTCGACGGCGTAGTCGATGTGAAGTGAGAGACGCCGCGCTATTCCGTCGCCTCCACCTCGTGCATGGTTGATGATGGTGGAAGAAACGAGGGTGTTGTTTGGAATAATCACGAGATGTTCGGTAAGGGTGAGAATTTTGGTGGAGAGTGTCCCAAACGACACCACCGTCCCCGTCATCCCGTCCACCTCAATTCGGTCACCCACCTCGAAGGGTTGGTCAAGCGCCAACATGGATGAGTTGAGGATGTTGCCGAGGGTTTGTTGAGCCGCCACGGCGACCACAAGTGAAAACACGGCCAAAGAAGCAAAGAAACCAACCATCTCAACACCGATCAGCCCCAAACCAAAATTGAGACCAAGCATCCACAAACCGAACCGAACGAGAATCGTGGGCAAGACGTATTGCCCTCCAATACTCACCCCTTTTTCACTTGAAAATCGAGCCATGATTCGTGGGAAAATATGCTTGATGGACACAGAAAGAATGGAGGTCATGATGATGACAAACAACATCAAAAAGTGATTCTGAGCCGGTTCCAACGATGACCTGTCAATCCATACCCATCCCAAGTTGATGGCAAAAATAACCACGAACAAGTAGGTTCTGGAAAACAAGGGGTCGAGCAACAGTTGGTCCCATTGAGCCTCGGTGCGGTACACGATTGAACGTACAAGCGGCTTGAACACCAAGCGAATGGACATGAGAACCATGAGGGTGGTGAATGCAACAGCCCCAACTTCAGCACCTGTCCCGTACACAGAGACGCGGTCTAGGTAGGGCTGAAGCAAATCCATGATGGCGTCTTCTTGGTCCATGATGCTTCATGGTCCTCGATGAGTTTTTCTAACCTCGCCCTCAAAGGGGGTTCAAGATTAGAATTTACGGAACTTTGGTTCCTTCTCGACCTCTTCTTCTTCCTCTTCTCGTGCATCCTCAAGGATGATTCTTGATCCCTTTGGTACTGCACGTCGAAGGCCTTTCACACCGGTTAGAGTGGTTCCCTTGATTCCAGTCCATGTGACGTGCATGCCACGTTCGGCACTACCAATCCATGCAGCTCCTTCAGTGGGTAAGCCCGATACATCTTCCAATTCAAGTGTGGTGGCTCCTTTCTTGATGTCTCCGCTCACGTCCGCCCCGTTCTCCTCGAGGTTCTTTGATGCCACTTGTTCGGGTACAGGTTTCCCAGCGTGTTCCGTCTTCTTTCGGCGTCGGCGTTCACGCCTGCTGAGGGGTTCCTCTTCCTCCTCTGGCTCGGGTTCAGGAGCATGCGCCTGTTCTGGCTCGAGTTCTGGTTCCGGAACATCAGACTTGATGGTTCCAGGACGCATCTTGGAACCGGCTGGAATTTTCTTCTTGAGTCCTTCAATGCCAATTAGAGTGTTTCCAGATTTGCCCGACCAGGAAATGCGAGTGCCGCGTTCTGGATGCCCAATCCAACCGCTTCCAGATTCAGGGAGGTCGGAAACATCGTCCAATTCGATGCTATCAGCACCTTTGGGAACATCAACTTGGGTGCCTTCCAGGGTGGGACCGACCGGCTCCGGTTCTGGTTCTTCCACCTCTTCGATGTTTTCTTCTTCCTTGGCTTCTTTTGTTTTGATGTAATCATCTTGATCCCAATCAACGGCTTTTTGTGCTTTTCGCGAAAGGAGGTCACCTTCAAACTTCGGGCCCGGAGGTTCGGGCTCAGGATCATCCACTGGTTGCCCTGTTCGTCGCTGTGCAGGGTTGGTGCCCCCATCTTGTCGTTCTGCTGCACCACGAGCTGTTTCATCGCTCGATGCCTCGCTGTCCGAATCTTTGTGGGGTGAGCCGTCCTGTCTTCGTTCCTTCTTTTGCAGTTTTTTATCCCGCTTTTGTTGTGCACGTTGTGCTTTGGAGTCCTTCTTGTCCTGCTTGGCCTGAGCCTTTGCTCGTTTCTTTTCCCGGCGTGTTTTGGGGCGCTCTTCGGCCGATGCTTCAGCTGCATGACCTTGGCGGTTGATACCAGCGTTTTGGTAGACACTGTTCTTGGCTTCGGTGTAATCTCGTTGGTTGACTTGACCCTCCTCGGGAACCAGATTGTGGGCTTTGACCTCAATTTGGACGAGGGCCTTGTACCGCTTTTTCTTGATGTAAGCGTGGATCTCATACTTGGTGTTCCTTGACCGTTCGGACGGTGTGCCGTTGATCACGCCGGTCTCTGGGTTGAACTCAAGTCCATACGGAAGTTCTGGCTCAATCGAAAACAACTCGAGTTCAAGGCGTGTGACAGGGTCAAGGCCCCTTTTGTAGGCTTCAAGGTTGTCCGGAACTTCACCAAATCGCTTGAAGAGTTCCTCTCTCGACAACATGGTCTCTCCAATGTAGACGACCGTTTTCTTCAAGTTGTACTCGAACGTACGATTTTCAAACAGCCATGGAATCAAAATGAGCCTGAGCCATGAGAGGAAGAGCAGAGCAAGCAGCAGCAGGAAACTTCCGCACACCAGGTACAGTGGGTTGCTCCAGATGTCATCCCATGCGATACCAGCGGGAGGTTCAACTTCCAACTGCACCGTGATATTGGTGGAACCGTCCTCGTTTGTCCCCGTGATCACATAGCGAGTCTGGGCCATTTGTGCAAGCGGTTGGCCAGTGATGGCCCCCGTGGTTTGATTGAATTCAAGACCTGGGGGCAGTTCTGGCTCAATGCTGTAGGTGGTGATGACACCGCTGGTTTCGTCAATGCTCGGTTCAAAACTCGTGGTGTTGTCGTTCAGCACGAAGAACATGGTCTCAGGGTACGAAAACACGGGGAGTGGCTCAAGAACTTCAAGCGTCACCAAAACGCTGGACACACCTCCGCTGTTGGTGGCCGTGAAATTGTAGACCATGGGTTCTGAATTGTTGACAGGTGAGCCGTAAACGGTTCCGTTGCTTTCGTTGAAGAACAACCCGTCTGGCAGTTGAGGGGAGATGGTCCAATTCACGGCAACGCCACCTGTGTTGGAGACCACGTATCCATCAGCGAGGTCTCCCCGACGCAAACTAACGGATTGAACGCTGAAATCCACGAGCGGTGGGATATCGACGACCACGATGTTGAACGGTGATGTGCTGCTGCCAACTTCGTTTGAAAGGGTGAGGTTCCACGACCCGTTTGGCACAACCACGTGGGGTGTTCCATAGATGCTGTAGTTGCTGAGACTGAAATTCAGTCCGTCGGGAAGGGCAGGCGCAATGGTCCAGTTTTCTGCTTCGCCTCCTGAGTTCTCGAACACCAAGGTCACAATCGTGCTTCCCTTGACTCCAGTCACGTTGCCTGATGTTGTGACAACCGGGCTGGGTCCAATTACCCGGATGTTGATGATGAGGGTGTCTGAACCGGCTTCGTTCTGGGCAAGGAGAGTGTAGGTCACGTTGCCTTGGTTTTCGGTCGGGATTCCCTCAATGACGAAGGTGGATGCATTGAGCCTGAGCCCGTTGGGCAGGTCTGGGGACACGCTGAGGTTCAGCACGGGTCCTCCGGTGTTGTTGATGGAAAGGTTCTCAGCAAGTTCACCTCGAACCAGCGTGATGTTTTGGGAAAGGGTCAACGACGGTGCGGGCGGTATGATTCGAATCTGTACGCTGGTGCTGTTGGTTCCACCCGAGTTGGTGGCTGTCAAGTTGTAACCGATGAGTGACGACGGTGCAGTTGGCGTTCCGTAGAGGGTGTGGTTGGTCGTGTTAAACATCAATCCCAAGGGCAGTGGTTTGTCAAACGACCAATTGGCCACAACGCCGCCAGTGTTGTTGAACACCACGGCATTGATGGGTGTCCCTACGACACCAAGGATGGCCGTGACGCTGGTGTTGATGAGGGGCTCTGGTTCGTTAACGGTGATGCTGAACACCACCTGTGAGGCGTTCTTTAGATTGGCTGCAGTAACGGTGTAGGTTGTGGTGGTCATGTTCTGCAACGGTGTCCCGTGCACCCGCCCAGTCGTGTTGTCAAAGACCATGCCTGCTGGCAAGTTCCCTTGCAATGTCCAGTTCGCCACAGCTCCACCATTGTTCGTTGGTTCAATGGCATCCGGTTCTTCTCCACGAGTCAGCACGTAAGCCGTTTCATTGATGATCAACAATGGTTGATGCTCCAGTACCGTGATGGTGACGTTGTAGGTCACGTTCCCAATGGCGTTACGTGCCCAAATTGAGTGGACCATCGAACTTGAATTCACCAAAGGCATCCCGTAGATGGTGGCGTTGTCTGTGCCAAATTCTAGTCCTAAGGGCAATGCGGTGGTGAGCCCCCACTCAAGAACAAGTGAACCGCTGTTGGTCACCGTGAACGGATTCATCTGTTCGTAACGGGTCAAGATCAATTCGCTCGCATCAGCCGTTAGGTTTGGCAGGCTTCCCGTGATTTCGATGAGCACGTCAACCGTGGCGCTTCCGCCTGAGTTGTTGGCGTACACCGTGAACACGGTTTGTGGCAGCGAAACGGTTGGCCGCCCACCGATCACACCCGAGGTGTTGTTGAACACCATGCCGTTGGGCAGTTCAGGACTGATGGACCAGGTTTGAATGACGCCTCCTGTGTTGGTTGGTACCATGGTGGTCACGTTCAGTGAAACATCACCACTGTAGCCGGACGGGTTGTAGGACAGAATCGCCAGTGGTTCGTCGATGATCAAGTCGAACAGCGTGGTGTCTGAACCACCGGAATTGATGGCCGTGATGGTGTAGGTTTGGGAGGTCAAGTTCACCGCAGGTGTGCCACTGATGCTCCCGTTTGCATGGTTGAACACAAGACCTGCGGGCAAAGCGGGAGAAACACTCCAGTTGGCGACCTCTCCTCCCGTGTTGTTCACCAGGTAGGTGTTCCATCCGGAGACGGTGCGTGTGAGGTTCAAGTTTGAGGGGCTCGTGAGCACAGGTGCCGGTTCGTTCACGGTGATTTGGAACGTGGTTGAATCGGTGCCTCCTGTGTTGTTCGCATACACGGTGTAAACCGTTGCGCTGGAATTTGAAAGTGGTGTACCCGATAGAACACCGTTGATGAGGGACAAGCCGTTGGGCAGTGCCGGAGTGATTTCCCACGTTGCTGGAACACCGCTCCCAAACGTGATGACATAGTCGGTGACCGTGCTTCCTCGGGTGTGAATGAAATTCGGCACGTTGCTAAGGCTGACTTGTGGTTCGTTGACGGTGATGTCCACGGTGATGTTGGCTGATCCCCCGGTGTTGTTGGCATAAATCGTGTACATGGTGCTGGTCATGTTGACCAGAGGGGTCCCGGAGAGGGTTCCGTTTTCAAAGGATAAACCAGCGGGTAGATCCGGAGAAATGCTCCATGTCTGCGTGACCCCACCGCTGGTCTGGACGATCAAGTCCGAAATGCTGAGATTCCGAGTGTAAATCTGGTCGGAAATGGCCACCATGTTCACCAGCGGCTCGTTAACGGTGATATCGAAAGACTGGCTTACTGAACCTCCACTGTTGTTGGCATAGATGGTGTAGGGTGTGGTTGAAAGGTTCACTTGCGGGTTGCCCGAAAGAACACCGTTGTTGAAGTTGAGGCCCAGCGGTAAAGCAGGCGAGATTCCCCATTCGTCCACAACACCACCACCGCTACCACCGGTGTAGAGTTCGGGCATGCTGTAGAATTGGAGATTGGATATCGCCACACCTCGAGTGAAGACTCGGTCTGACATGTTCTGCAGCACGGGCAGTTGTTCGTTGACGGTGAGGTCGAAGGTGACGGAAGCGTCTCCACCGGAGTTGTTGGCATAGATGGTGTACTCGGTCGTGGTCATGTTGACCGTGGGTGTGCCAGAGAGGACACCATGAGCGAACGCCAACCCATTTGGAAGGGCGGGGTGGATGCCCCATTCAACCACCTGCCCACCGGTGTTGGCTACCGTTGTCGTGCTAATGCTGACGTCTCGCGTGTAGTTTTGGTCGCCAATGTTCAAATTCGCAATTGGTTCGTTGATGGTGATCGTGAAGGTGGTGCTCTCAACACCACCCGAGTTGTTGCCGTACACGGTGTAGGTGATCGGTGAGGTTTGGTTGACGAGTGGTGTCCCGCTGATTCGCCCATTTGCAAAGGTAAGCCCGTTCGGTAGGGTGGGATCGATGCCCCATTCGAACACTTCACCGCCGGTGTTGGTTATGTCGGTGGACACGGCTTGGTTTCGAACGTACGTCTGATTACTGATGGATAGGGCAGCTTGATCTTCGTTAATGGTGATCGTGAAGGTGGTGGTCTCAACACCACCGGAGTTGTTGGCATACACGGTGTATGTCACCGGTGATGTCTGATTGACAGACGCTGTGCCGGTGATGATACCGTTCCCAAAGACAAGGCCGGTTGGTAGCGACGGATTGATTCCCCATGTTGCGACCTTGCCTCCGTTGTTGGTAACGACAACGGTTCCAACATCGTCGTTCTTTCTGAACACTTGATTGGTCATGCTCAGGTCCGCCAATGGCTCGTTGATGGTGATGTTGAACTGAACCGAAACGTTGCCACCCGTGTTTTCTGCATACACTGTGTAGAGGGTTGTGGTCATGTTGACGTCCGACTTCCCATCGATCACACCGTTGGTGAAGGTCAAACCTGCAGGCAGGCTTGGCGAAATGGTCCAGGTGATCACGTCTCCTCCGCTGTTCACAACGGTGATTGATGAGATCGCAGCGTCTCGGGTGTACGTTTGGTCCGCTACGGTTGCAAGGCTCGGGGTCACGTCGTTGACCGTGATGGTCACGGTAGCTTGGCTGCTACCACCAGAG
>QXXW01000092.1:0-5462 GCA_009887255.1 Candidatus Poseidoniales archaeon
CCCGTCAAGGTGGCTCTCGTGTTGTCGGTCGTTGCGCTCATCTATCTCAGCATAGACGACCCGACGAACAAACAGTACCTCTACGGCATCATCGCCATTTCTTGCATTCTTGGTATTGTGTTGGTCCTACCGATTGGCGGTGCAGACATGCCTGTTGTTGTTTCTTTGCTCAACTCACTGTCGGGAATTGCCGCAGCATTCACCGGATTTATTGTCGGAAATTCGGTCCTCATCGTGGCCGGTTCGCTCGTTGGTGCATCAGGGTTGATCTTGACCTTCATCATGTGCAAAGCGATGAACCGAACCCTGCCAGATGTTCTCTTCAAGTCCTTCGGTGGAAGTGGAGAAAAGGCTGAACTGACCCGAACGAAGGTTGGTTCCGATGCCGATGAAGTGGCCATGATGGTGGATGGAGCCCAGAAAGTCATCATCGTCCCCGGTTACGGTATGGCAGTCTCCCAATGCCAGCATCAAGTCAAGGAATTTGCTGACCTTATCGCCGAGAAATTCGGAACAGAGGTCAAGTACGCCATTCACCCGGTTGCAGGTCGAATGCCTGGTCACATGAACGTCCTTCTTGCGGAGGCGAACGTACCCTACGAACAACTCATTGAAATGGACGAAATCAATCCAGAATTCCCCGACTGCGACGTTGCTGTGATCATTGGTGCCAACGACACCACAAACCCTGCGGCTCGCAGCGGTGAAGGGCCCCTTGCTGGGATGCCTATCATTGATGCTGATGCAGCACGCACTGTGGTGATCATCAAGCGATCCCTTTCCGTGGGGTACGCCGGAGTTGACAACGACTTGTTTTACATGGACAAGACCATGATGCTCTTTGGCGATGGAAAGGCCATGATGACCGGTTTGAACAACGCCATCAAAGAAATCTAATGGCCGCCCGCCGCCCCGTGATGAAGGAACATTCAAAGAGCCCAGACGGTTCGAAAACGACAGGTGAGATGATGAAAGGACATACCCGTAACATCTCGTTGATGATTCTTCTCACTTTGATGCTCGCTGCACCCGCCCTTGGGAACCCAAATGGGCCTCCGTGGGACAGTGGTGGGGGGAGTCTGGTCATCGACAACGGTTGCACTTGCCACGGTGGAGGAGCACCATCCACCGAAGTTGTGGTTTCCGTATCCAACGTGCCAAGGGCCTACAACCTCAGCGAGACCTACGAATTTACCATCGGATTGCAACACGCCTCCAACGAAGTCGGTGGATTCCTCTTCTGGGACTACGGTTCAGGTACGCTTTTGCCCGGAGAAGGCTCACAAGCAGTTGCTGACGAACCTGGAGCCCTGTCCCAAAGCGAACCTGGCAACGATTGGGTTGTTCAATGGACATCACCGTCCGAGGACATCGGCCCCGTCTACTTCCAACTCGTGGGCAACGCTGTCAACGGGGATGGAATTCCCAACGAACTCGACAAGTGGAACATTCTTGGTTTCACCATCGGGGCTCCCGGTGATGTCGCTGTCAGCACCGATGAAGATTTGGCGCTACGCACCATCAGTGTGGGCGACTATGAATCCCTGTTCGTAGCGGAAGAAAATCCCGAAGCTGTTGAAGCTGAACGTCAAGAGGGGATTGCTGACGAGTTTTTCACCAATGGCAACCTGTACTATTGGACCACACTTTCACTGATCATTGTGGCTGCCGTGCTCCAAGGTGAGTTTTACGAGAGAAAGTTTGGCGGTGGACCACCGCATCTTGATAGGAGGCTTGCTATTCCACAAGGATTGCGACGTGGTGCATTGGCTGCAGGTCTCGCCGTGCTGTTTGCCTACTTGGTTGACGATGGGGCATCCTGGGGTTACTCGTTGGTGGCAGGTATGCTGACATTGTGGGCTGCATATGGGGTGTACCGTACCGTCGTGCAAGCAAGAGCGCCCAGGCAATACACGGACCTCGTCTGAGTGACCTTCCATGAGCGTTCTGTTAGACGCCGATAGGAACACCGCCCCACAGTCACACATCGATGAATTGACACGCCGAGTAACGCTGGTTTTCCTTGTTGTTGCTGCCTTAACCTTGATGTGGTTCACTCAGGTGGATTGGGTTCTAAGTGCGCTCATGGATCATCTAGCACCCTGCGCTGGTGATTGCTTGAACATCTACGAACCAGCCCAATGGAGCGTTGTCCGTTGGATGGCAGCGGTTCTCTTGGCCACCCTGTCAAGCCTCCCACTCATGGCGTTCAATGCGTTCAGGTTTGCCAAACCAGGACTGATGCGAACGGAACGTCGCGCGTTAGGGCTGTGGCTTGTAGCGACCATGATGTTCACCTTCGGAGGCGTGTTGGTGTTGCTGTATTCCGTCCTGCCAGCCGTTTACCAAACAGGGTACATACACCACATTGGCATTGGATTGGAAGCACAATACAGCGCTGTGCAATTGTTGACATTTGCAGGGTATGTTGTCACGGTGTGGATGACGGCTGTGTTGGTATGGACAACCACCGTAATTTTGGGAAGAATGGGATGGTTAACCGCCTCGACTGCTTCTCTATGGCGGTGGCGAACGTACGGTGTCGCTACATTGCTGCTGGTGGCTACTGCACCTGAAACAGGTCGCTCGGTTGTCCTTCCAACGCTGGGTATCGTGATGTTGATCAATGAAGCCCTCGGCCATCGTTGGTGGAACCTCCTGCCAACAATGAGAGGAGAACTCATTGAGACCTTTGACTCAATGGGAGCACGAAGACGTCAAGCCATTATTGATTGTTCATGCGAGGGTGCGAATGCGTTCGGTGGTCTACTGGAACAACGTAGCGAAGCCTCCATTCGAGTGAACGGTTTGTGTACTTCATCGGTCGAACGAGAAAAAATCCTTCAGTTCGTTGTGGTGGCAAAACTGACGGATGTTGTGGTCACAGGTTGCAACACGGCATCGTGCCCATCGTTGTTCAAGGAAAATTTGCAATCGCTGAGATGCAACTTCTCCGGTATGGATTTGATGGGGTTGGCATCGCACAGAGGTGACCCAAGTTACGTTCATCCGCATGAATTGGAGGCGGCGATTATCGCAGCAACTCCATTGAGTCATCCTGGAGAAGTGAGCCGACGTGTCAAACATTGGGCGGCTGAACAACACCTCTCGATGGTTCAGTTGAATGAAGAACTCTGGAGCGAAGGTTTGAGTCCTCTTTTAATTGAGGATGGAACCGGGATAACGCTCCTTCCAAACCTCAACCCAGCGTCAACCAAGACATCGTGACAAGGGCAAATCACCGCTCAGAGGCGACGAACCTTCAAACCGAAGGGATGTGTACATCAACCATGCGCAGGGCCGTTGCATGGCTACTTGCTGCATTGATGGGGTTCTCAGGTGGCTGGGCCCTGATGAATCCCGACACGGTCGAGGATTGGATTCTTCAGCAATCGTCCCCCCAAACGTCAAACCACCAGGAACTGTTGGGCCTGCAATCCACCGAACGATGGTTGGTTGCCGTTGTGGCGTTCCCCGATGCTGGACCAGGTTCGAACGATGTGAACTTTGCACAGCAGTTGTTGGACCAAAGCGCACCTGACTATCTGGACCAACTGTCGGGGGGTCTCAGTGCTGTTGAGATTCAAGTACACCCAACGATCGTCATGGCCCCTGAACCGTTGGCTTACTACGGAGGTGACATCAACGGGCGGGACACCGGTTCAAACGGAAGGTTCAGCCCACCAGATCTTGCCCGCCATGTTGCAGAACAAATCGAGGATGAAGTGAATTGGAGCCTCTTTGACTTGAACGACGACGGCCATGTTGACAGATTCATGGTCTTGCACACGTCAATCGGGCAGGAAGAATCCGCTGACGTCACTCACCGAATTTGGAGTCACTTTACTCGCTTCGAAGACCCCATTGCACTGTCATCTGGTGAGGTGTTGGGGCATTACACCATGTCCAGCCTCAAAACCGGTTCAAGCGGTGTAGGGACCATGCTCCATGAAACAATGCACCAAATGGGAGCCCTCGAGCTCTACGCTGTCGAAACAGACCAATCCTACCAAACCTGGAAAGGCGTGGGAGATTGGGATATTATGGCCAGTGGCAATTGGAACGGCGGGGGTCGATGGCCAGCGATCCCAACAGGGGCCACCCTTGATCTCATCGGGGCCAATCAAACTCAGCAAGTGGTCCTTGAATGGCCCGCTACGAGCGTTTCGCCATGTTTGGGTCCCACGGTGGAATTGACACCCCTCAGTGAAGGTGGAAAAGTATTGAAAGTGCCGTTATCTAATCAGGAAGCCGTTTACATTGAATGGAGAAACAATTCGGGATTCGACAGCAGGTTGCCCGGAAACGGTGTGCTTGTGACCCAACTGGACAAATCAGTAGGGGATGAGGATCAAAACACCGTGAACACAAACCCTGAGCGCCCTTACGTGAAAGTCATCGAAGCCGACGGACGAAACGAACTGATTCGCGGCATCAACTCAGGGGAAGCAAGCGACCTGTTCCAAAACGCTTCTTCGTTCGGATCGCATGGTATTGAAATTCGAGACCACGACGGCGTTCTTGTGCCGTGGACTGCACGAGTGACCATCACAAACACCACGGTTGATATTAATTTTCGAGCCGATGATTGCAGTCCGACATTCGAACTGAATCTTCCAGACCACGGCAGCACCCTCCTGAACGATGAATCCATACCGATTGTCCTGACCAATGCCGAAACGTGCACGAGCAATCTGACTTCAACCGACGGACGAGGAGCTCTACTGAACGTTGAATCGGCTACGATTCAATTTTCATCAGCTGGTGTCGCCAATTCTGAATTCACTGTTGTGGGAACCGTAACTTGCGATGGACGCACAATGCATCTTCAGCATCCCGTTCAACTGATGAATCGAATACCTGTGTCCAAGGGTTACACCGGCATCATATCACCAAGCCAAGAGACCGTCATCAATCTTGAATTGCCAAGCCGAGGAAGTGGTCAACAGCGATTGGAAGTGCACATTGATGGCCCTCTCAGCCGTGTTGCAAGCTCAAGCGGTGATCTGGTGTTGGACGGTAATCAAACGCTCGAAATCACCATCACCCCCAACGGCTTGCTGAGCGAGAACATGCTGGTGAAAGGCTCGGTGGAACTTGAGACCGAAGACGGGGCAACTTGGGCCTATCCCGTTGAATTGAGAGCAAGTTCAGCAGACACTTGGTGGCAAGAAGTCATGACACCTGGCCGCGTAATTGGAGTTGCTTTACTCATCATGGGGGCGTATTGGGCCATGGCAGGTATCGGTCAACGAAGACCAAAGACTCAGAACACCAGCGTTGAGGAACACCCACCAGCGGCATCAGCACCCGTGGTCGCGAACATCGAACCCACCGTTCACGAAGTGGACCCTTGGGGTCGTCCAATTGATGAGTGATCAGGTTACGATCTGCGAGCAATGGAAAGAAACCGCCAACCAAGCCTGTCGTCTTCGAAAGCACATACCCATGATTTGTGAACA
>QXXW01000093.1:0-6518 GCA_009887255.1 Candidatus Poseidoniales archaeon
ATTCTTGGTCATTATGGATGAATCCCACGTGAGCCTTCCTCAAGTCGGGGGCATGTACCACGGAGACAGGGCTCGCAAGGAGAACCTCATCGATTACGGCTTCAGGTTGCCCACCGCTGCCGACAACCGACCACTGAAACTCCCTGAGTTTCAATCCCTCGTACCTCAACTGCTCTACGTCTCGGCCACACCGGGTGAACGTGAACTTCGCCACCTTTGCGAAATAACGGGCCAAAAGGTGCCCAACGGGTTGCTTCACACCACGTCTGGCGGTGGTGCTGGACCTGCAGATTTGGCGAAGAAACATCCCGAGGCTGAATCCATGTACGACATGCTCCAATCGATTGAGGGCATTGCAAAAATGGAACTTCGTCCGACCGGTCTTCTCGATCCTCAAATTGAGGTGAGGCCCACGGCGGGTCAAATCAACGATTTGTTGTCAGAGATCAACAAGCGGGTTGAACGCACAGAACGTTGTCTTGTGACGGTCATGACCATCAAGTTCGCTGAAGAGGTGGCGGCTTACCTCAACCGAATGGGGGTAAAGGCTCATCATTTGCACTCCGAAATTGACACCATTGAACGAACCGAAATCATCAACGCGTTGCGTCACGGTCACATCGATGTCATCGTCGGCATCAACCTTCTGCGTGAAGGTTTGGACATTCCGGAGGTCAGCCTGGTGGCTATATTTGACGCCGACCGACAGGGATTCTTGAGAAACGAACGAAGTCTCCTCCAAACGATTGGTCGGGCGGCACGAAATCAAAACGGCAAGGTTCTCTTGTACGCCGATGGGTTTTCTCCGGCCATGGAAGCAGCCATCCGCCAAACCCTAGAGCGTAGAGAGCGACAACACGCCAACAACCTGGCCTTGGGCATCACGCCAACAACCATTGTGAAAGCCCTCCCGGTGATGGGGGAAACCGCCAACGAAACCATCTCGGGAACCACCACCGCCAAGGACGGCTCCCGGCGCCTCATCGCCAAAAAAGGTGGCCGGAAAGACGGGGATTGGGCTCAACGGATGAATTTAGGAGCGGGATCATGGTCGTCCTCCGAACCATCAGAAGATGCAATTGGAAAAACCAATTCACAATTGGAACATTCGGTTGAAGACGTGGCCCATGCACAACCCACCTCGGAAGAGTTGGAGGACCTCATCACAGAACTTCGATCGGAGATGGAACTTGCTGCGAAATCCCTTGATTTCGAGCAAGCGGCAAGATTGCGAGATCGAATTCACGAACTTGAACAAGGTTAACGTTTGGAGTTGCGCGACGCATGCCGCCTCCGAGCAGGCGTCGGGTTTGGGTGAAGGGCATGGGCTGTAACCCGGGTGAACACCTTCATCAATACCCTGCCCGAGGTGGTACCATGCCCGTCAACCCTGAAGACTTTGACGCACCTGTCGTTGATTACGACTTTAGCAAGGCCAACACGCCCCGGGCCTTGATCGAACAAATGGCCTCCGCAGGTGGGTTCACCGCCACAAAGTTTGCAGAGGCAAGGAACATTTTGGCTCAAATGAAACTGGAAATTGATGCTGTTGAGGCCGATCCGGCACGTGTCAGCAACTGGTTGTCCTTTCCCGCATGTCTTTGCGCAACTGGAACACGTGGGTTTTTTGTTGAAGCCATCAAACGGAAAATGTTCAACGTCGTCTCCACAACGTGCGGCACACTTGATCACGACATCGCACGTTCCTTCAAGCACTACTACCACGGTTCGTTTGAACTCGACGATGTGGAGTTGAGTGAGCATGCCCTGATGCGTTTGGGCAACGTCATCGTCCCCAACGCCTCCTACGGTGAAATCATTGAAGCCGTGGTGATGCCCGTCCTTGAGGACATCTACCAAGACCGACTCAAAACCACCGGTAAAACCGGTGCAGATGCCTGGTTGGGCTTTGGCTCAATCCACTTGGTTTGGGAGTTGGGCGAGAGGATTGGGACGCCGGATTCATTGATTTACTGGGCTGCCAAACACCGCATACCCGTTTGCATCCCTGGCATCACCGATGGTTCCATTGGCGCTCAGTTGTTCATGTTCCGCCAACAACACCGTGATTTTCACCTCGACACCCTCGCTGACGAACAGGTGATGAGCGATCTTACCTGGGATGTTGAAACTTCAAACGCCCTGATGGTTGGAGGTGGAATTTCCAAGCACCATGTCATTTGGTGGAATCAATACAGGGGTGGTCTTGACAGCGCCGTGTACATCACGACCGCACCCGAACATGACGGCAGTCTTTCAGGCGCTCGCCTTCGCGAAGCCATCTCGTGGGGGAAGATGCGTGCCGAGGCCCCTCACGTCTGCGTTGAAGGGGATGCAAGTTTGCTGCTCCCGTTGTTGGGTGCGGATTTGTTCAGCGATGCCGCTCAAGGCTGACGGTCAGTCGCCAGGTCGGCCAGCACCATCATCAATCCCAGTCGAAGCGGCGTCGTTGGGTTCCAACCCTCACCTGTGGCTGTTTCAAGAAGCGTGTGCAACGGACCCAAATCCGGCCGATAGGGTGCAATGTGCCCGGCTGTCGACAGGTCCTCCACCTTGACAGGAACTTCCAACCCACCTTCGAGATGTTCGGGTGTAAATGTCCCGTACAATCCCGCACTGTTTCGGCTTGAAAGCATGGACAATTCCTTCCACGTGTCCTCCGCAGACCACCAGCGCCGCCCACAGATGTTGACGATTCCATCGTGGTTGTACAACTCGTTTCCCAAGCGCAACAATGCACCGGCTGCATCGGCCAATGTAACCCAATAAGCTCCGTCGATTCCCAAGGTTGTCGGTGGGTCTTGCGTGGCTTCTATGGCTGCCTGCCACCCTTTCAGCAATCCTGAGTATGGTGTCCCGCCGGCAGCAGAGAGCACGTGATGGACAGCCACGTTTGTACCTTGAGGTGGTGGTTCCATGGTGTCCTTGGGCCCAAGCATGGTCAATCCAATTGTCCTATCCTCGCAGTATCTGGGGTGGTTGATGTCGGTCAGTACGGTGATGTGCTCGATTGCCTGTTGGGTGTGAGCCTTGACGGCACCGGGAAACGCCTCAAGAAGCGCAGCCAATGACGCCTCCACGTCTTCGAGCCGATGTGGTGGTACGAGGAAACGATGACCGGATGGAATGCCACGCTCCATCATCATCCAAAGAACGGGGTGTGAAGGATCGTCAATCGACCAAACCGCTCGATTCATGTTGCGACCAAAGGCTTGTGGTTGATGAACGGCTTGGTTGGCAGGTTTGATGGTGCGTATGTTTGAACTTTATATTGCTAGGTGCAGGATTGAATTTGATTTTTCAATTGAATATCAATAGAATTGCAGTATGATGTCGGGTTGTGATTTCGTTCAGAGTTGGTGTTGGAAATATCATTGTTCTCAATATGAAATACGACTACAATTCATTTTTATGTTGGGAGGGAATACAGTTGAAATTAGCATTATGCGACACGGTATGAAATTGAATTAAATCTGCTGGTCAATTGGAAATAACGCGTGTTATGCGACAAATGCAATTGAAAATGATATTTAATTCGTGGAATACTATAAGAGGTGCTTTGTTCTAGGACAAGGTAAGCCGAACAACAACGGCAGGAGAGATGGGAAATGAGAAACACCGATTATGACATTGGAGAATTGCTCCAACGAGACGTATACGTGAATGACATCAAAGTGGGGACGATCGTTGGCGAACGTCACCACCCAAACGATGCACGGGTTCAATCCGTGCGTCTCCAGGTTGAGCCTGGTGTGGCCGATGAATTCATGCGAAAACCAACCGAATATGCACCGCTGTCGAAAGAACTGGTGCACAGCATCCGTGGAGATGGAACAGTCAAGCTGTCCAAGTCCATGAGAGAGTTGCAACGCCGGTGGAGAAACACCGTCCGAATCGATGAAAAATTGTACGCACCCGATGAAATGCTTGATCGTGCGGTCTTGGACAACCAAGGCGATGAAATTGGGGTCATCGTGGGCCTTTACCGTGTAAAACGCACGTACAAGGGCGTCCTGGTCCGAACGAGAGCCCGAGTCCAAATGCAATACGGCGTTGACGAAGAGATTCGAGTTCCCATTGGGGCCTTGGTTCGGACCCGTGAACGCCTTGATGAAGTGGTGATGTCGAGGACATTTGTCAAAGTCATGCAACTGCCTTCCTACATCAGCCTCAACAACGGCGAAGAAGAGTGAATCGCACCCCCAGTCTGCGGCTAATTCAGCCGTCATGCTTATGACGGGAGTTCAAGTCGGCCGGTTTACCCTTGCGCGGGTGGCTTAGTCGGTTAGAGCACCCGGCTGATAACCGGGAGGTCGCAGGTTCAAGTCCTGCCTCGCGCACCATCCTCTTCTCTTCACAAAGAAGATGTATGTCCGACCGTTGGGATGGATGAGGCTTCATCATGGTTGTCGTGTCAGGTAGCAATTCAACCACCCTCGCCCAACAGTTGGCCGACGCTCTTGGATGGGAACATCACCGGCTTGAAACGCGTCGCTTCCCGGACACAGAAGGCTACATCCGCATTCCTTCCGAGGTGACCGAGGGTGTGCGAAAGGAACCCGTGGTTCTTGTTTCGAACACGTTTCCAGATTCTGGTATTGTCGAAACCATGCTGATGCTTTCCTCAATTCGTGACCTTCGCAACGGTGATCTTCAAAATTTTCGAAACATCGGTCCCCAAACCCTCCCTCAACTCGGAAAAGGTGTGATATTGGCGATTCCGTATTTTGGATACTCCCGTCAAGACAAGCGGTTCAAGCCAGGTGAAGCCATCTCCGCTCGAGCTATTGCGGACATGTTGGCTGGGTTGTGCGACGGTATGGTGTTTCTCGACATCCATGCCTCAAGTGTTCTGGAAGGGCTGAAGGTCCCCACGGCATTCACCTCATCCATGCCGGAACTGGCTGCGCATCTGCAGGAAAACGTCGGTCCAGATTTCATCCTCTCTCCAGACAAAGGTGCGATTGACAGGGCATCGGAAGTGGCCCAACTCATCGGTTGCGAGTTTTCTTACCTTGAAAAGACGAGGATTGACGCACACACCATTGTTCACAAGGCAAAAGATTTGGACGTGGATGGAAAGCGTGTCGCCATCGTTGACGACATGATCGCAACGGGTGGAACCATCTGTCGGGCTGCAGAGGCTCTTCGTTTCCAAGGAGCCACCGAAGTTCACGCTGCTTGTTCCCACGGGTTGTTTACCGGGGGGGCCATCGCCCGCCTCCTTCGCTATGTTGACGGTGTTCACGCCACGGGTTCACTGGCCAACGCACGTGACGTCATTTCAGGCGGTCCGGCGCTGGCTCGAGGTGTGCGTCAGGTGATGGCAGAATTGGGCCTCGAATGAATGAAAACGGTGGACTGCTCACTCATTCCCTTCAAATCATTCATCACAGCCCTTCTCAGTTGTTGCCGTTGTGTTTATATCCGCGAGGTCGTGCGGAGGCATGCCCCTATATGAGGAAGGAGAGATTCCAATGAGTGTACACGTGCGATTTCAAACCCCAGAAGACATTTCCAACAAGATTTACGAGATGATCGACCTAAACAAGGCCGGTCGTGTCAAGAAAGGAAGCAACGAAGTAACCAAGGCCGCAGAGCGCGGAACGGCCCAATTCATCATCATGGCCGAAGACGTCAACCCTCCAGAGTTGCTCGCTCACATTCCTTTGATTTGCGAAGAGAAGAACATCCCCTACGGCTACGTTCCCAGTCAAGAATTCTTGGCCAAAGGAATCGGCATGCCCAAGGACACCTCCGCTGCATCCGTGGCCATCATGGAAATCACCAAAGGCGCCCAGGAAAAGTTTCACGAAGTTGTTGAGGAAATCAAGAACCTCAAGGCCTGAACCCATTGGAGTTGAAGAACATGAGTGAAGAACTCGGTGGATGGCCAGCAGAAGTGGTCGAAATTGTCGGACGAACCGGTATGACCGGTGAAGCCACCCAAGTCAAAGTTCGTGTGAACGACGCCCCGAACCCCCGTGACGTTGGCCGTATCATCAGCCGAAACGTCGTCGGACCTGTTCGTGTTGGCGACATTCTCATGCTGAAGGACACGGGTCGAGAAGCCCGAAAGCTCAACGCACGGTGATGATCAATGCCTGAACGACGAATCTGCAGTTTCTCTGGTGAAGAGATCGAGCCCGGTACCGGTATGATGTTCATCCGCAAGGACGGCAGCGTGCTTTGGTTCAAGAGCAGCAAAACTCGAAAGAACCACCTCCAACTCAAGCGAAACGCTCGCAAAGTAAAGTGGACCCGACACTACGTGAAGGGCGGCATCCAGTGAAGTCTGGTTATACACACCCACAGCAACGCCCATAAACAGGGCGCAGGTGGGATGGTTTGGTGAACAACATGGAAACCACATACGTGATGATAAAGCCTGACGGCGTTCAACGAAATTTGATCGGTGAAATACTTGGCCGCTTTGAGCGAAAAGGGCTCAAGCTAGTGGGTCTCAAATCCATGGTGCCTTCTGAAGAAACGGCACGGGCTCATTACGACGTGCACAA
>QXXW01000094.1:0-4328 GCA_009887255.1 Candidatus Poseidoniales archaeon
ACATGACCGGAATTGAACCTGGTACGTACACCCTTGAAGTTGAGTTGACCGACGATCAGGGCAACCCTGCCACTCAAATGGAAGCCAGCAACGTCACCGTTCTCGAACCTTGGGTGGTTGGCACCGTGCTGACCGGCCAACACAACGATGTTGAATTCCGAGTGTACGGCGACACGGCGTTCCGGACCGGCCAAGGCACGGTCACGGTCGACATGGAGGGCAGCAATTGGAGTGCTCAGCGCAACATCAGCAGCGGAACCTTCGATTTGACGTTTGACTTCGGAGGACCGTCCGCACCCACCCAGCGGTTCACCGTCACGGTGTGCGACGCCACCAACGAAACAGGATGCGACCAACAATCCGTGGAGCTTGATTACCGAGCCTCGTTCAACCTTGACGTGACCTCTTCCTGTCAGATGTTCAACGGCACAACAACAACAACAGAGGAGCATCTTCTGGTCACCTGCATGGCCACCAACCGTGGCCCGATGCCGGTCGAAGTTCACCTTGAGTCGCTTGATTCGGTTCACCTCACCGGAGAAACACTTGTCATTGCACCCATGCAGAACGCCGAACTCGGCCTCCGCCTCAGCAACGGCTCAACCGACCTTACTGTCCCCCTTCAATGGACCTTTAGAGCCCTCAACAGCGTCAACGAACTCGTCCTTGACGAAGGCCGACACGAAGCCGTTCGCACCCTTCCTGCCAACGAATCCTCGGCGACAGGAACGGAAGAAGGAGCGTCCAGCGGAAACGAGGGCGAATGGCTCCTGCCCGTGATGGGTCTTCTTGCGTTGATGGGAAGCGCTGTGGGAGCCACCGTGCTGATGCGTCGCCGGCCTGGTGCTGACAAGAGCATCGAACCCGTTGATCTCGCTGGCTACGAAGAACTCGAAACGAGTGATTCAATCGAAGATGCGTCTTTTGAGGACCACAACAACTCGCCAGTTGAAGAGAGCGCCTTTGAACCCACACCAGACATGACGGCCACTTCGGTTGACGACCAGGGGTACGAATGGTTCACTGAAGGCGAACATCACTGGTACCGTACGACAGGGTCGGAAGGCGATTGGTTCCCTTACGAGGGTTGATCTTCGGCCTTGTTGCCAAGCACTCGGTCGGTTTCGGTTGGGTCGATGAACGCTACAGCGAAAATGATGAATGTTTCCAGCATGGCGGCCACAAAGAAGAGGGTCGTGTAATCAAAACGAGACAGTGGCTCTGTAAGCTGGTATCCTATGATGGCTGAGAGGTTCATCATCGCCATGTAGCCTGTGTACTGGGTGCCTCCAACCTCACCCCACGTCACCCTCATCATGAGGGAGTAGGTGTTGATGGCGACCATGTGAAAGACGAACGTGTGGACGCACCAAATCCCCATCAAAAAGTACGTGTTGCCCCACCAATCGGAGGACAAACCCCAGAGCACCGATACCGTAGCAGTGGCTACTGCCGACCAAATGATGACGGTTTTTCCACCGTACATTTTGCCAAGTTGGCCTCCAGCAAGGTAGCCCAGCATGGACACCAGCAGAATGATGCCTCCCTTCGTGGCGTTGAATCGCTCAACGGACCAACCGAGTTCTCGAATGAACAACAACGGCAAGATGGGAATCAGGAAGAACGCCAACGATTTGGTGATGCTCACGGCGATTCCAAGTTGAGCTGACCGCAACGACATCGCCGTTTTCACATTGGCTAAAATGGTTGCAAAGTCTCCATTGGGCGCTTCTTCAACCACCTCCACCTCTCCACCTTCATCCCAGGGAAACCGCTTCTCCCCTGGCCGTTCAGTCATGAACAAAGGAACCAACATGATCACAATCAAAATGGGGACTTGAAGCAACAAGGCACCTTTGATCCCAGTGATGCCGATGATGGTCCCCAGCCCTGCACCTCCGATGATGCCTCCCGCTGATTTTGCAGTGAACATGTAACTGTTCACGCGTTCGACTTCATGGGGTGGCAGCACGTCGACCGCCAAGGCGTCGGTGCTTACATCTTGCAACGCCGTGAAGATGTTGTAGACGAGGAACATCCATGCCATCCATTCCACGTTCACCGCCGGATCAGGAACAAACAACATCCCAATCAGCATGATGATCATTCCCGTTTGGGCGATCAAAATCCAGGGTCGTCTGCGTCCGTATTGAGGGCGTTGATATCGGTCGATGACCGGACCCCACAGGAATTTCAACGACCACGGCAGTGTGCCTAAGGTGAGCAACATGGCAATTTGACCGGCCGAGACCCCTTCATCCGCCAAAAACGTCACAAACGTCACCGTGATGAATCCCCAAGGGATGCCTTGAGCCACGTACAACGCACATAATGTCAGAATTCGAGCACGAGCACTGTCCAGCAAGGTTTCCCCGCCGTCGGTGGTTGACCCGTTATCGGCCACGTTTTCCACGGGCTCAGCATCCTCTTCCAACACCACATCGAGGTGAAAGCGAGTTCGATTCACGTTCAGGTATCCGACCATCAACAGGACAGCGGTGAACCACAGCAAAAACAGAGGGATGGGGAGAGATCCTTCACCAACCGAAACGCCCTGTGCAGCCACTTCTCCATTTTCACCCACCATGACGACGGTGTAATCCAACACAAGAAGACTCACAACGGTGCTCACGTCTTCACCGTTGTCGGTGTGGGTGCACAACGCCCCTTCAAACGCTTCAGCCTCAACCACCACCGACAAGGAATAGTCACCAAGAGCGGTTGTACCAAAGGACAACTGATCGTGTATGGCCTGTTCGGAACTGACGTTGACGGTTGCCTGGTCAAGCAAGGTTTGGTTGTGCCAGGTCAAGTTCACATCGTGCGAGCCGGGGTTAACACCGTTGGCGGTTTGCGTCCATTCGTTTTTTGTCACGGTTCCATAGATCGTGTCTGGAACATCGTCTTCCAGACCTGTGCACAAACCCGGGTTTGGAGATTCGTCTTCTCCTGGATACGAGAGGGACAGGGCCACGCCGATCACGTTTCCACCCGCTGTCTCGATCTGTTCGAGGAAATCATCGGACGAGACGGTCCATTCAGAGGACTCATCATCGCTGTAGTAGTCGGTTTTCGCTTCGATTTGAAGGCTTGAAACGGTGGCGTCAATTCGGTACTCACCAGCCCCCCCGCCTGCGTCGCTGGAACCTTCGCCAAGGCACCCTGAAAGGAGAGCGAGGCAACACATCAACGCCACAAGCGACCGTTGCCTCATGGCACGGTGACTGTGGCATGAAGTTTCAACCCTCCCTCGGTCTGTGTCAGCCGCATCCCGTGTTCGTTCCCCCTCAAACGCGCATCACTCAACGACCAGGCATTCACTCCCGAGAAGATTGAATGTTGAACCAACATATACATTCGCCGGACATACCTTCATGATGGATGGAGAAGTGCGGGACAACCGGGTCACCATGTCAAAGCGCTACATTGCTCGGGACCCTCGGACGGGAAAACCGATTCAAAGCGGTCCAACCACGGTTCGCAACGAGATCAGTTACGAGGCCACCAAAGGGCCATGGCTCGCCCTCTCACACGAGGAAATCATGGATTTGGCTGAGGGTTCGAAACCCTCGTGCACCGTTCACTGGATGGGCCAAGAGCACCAGTTGGGACGTTGTGAAGGACTTCTGGGTCTTTCCAGTGTCCGCCACAATCTCATCGGACCCGCTCACCGGTTGTTGCTCAGTGCCTTTGAGGACAGCGATGCAGCCATCCGCAAAGCGGGGCTGACCGTGCTACCAGAATTTGCCGTGCGACGTTCCGATGAACTCTTTGATTGGCTGTCCGTGCTGCTTGACGACCCCGATCCAACCGTTCAGCGAGCGGCCAGCAACGCCCTTGCCAGAGCAGCACCCACCTTTCCGTCGGGGGTTCGCTCCTCGTTGGAAATTGAATTGCGCTCGAGCGACAAGCACCGACAAAAATGCGCTTGGGACGGGCTGAACGCTCTTGCCGACACGTGGCCCGACGTGGTGGCGGACCATGTCGACACCCTTCTGTTGGAGCCGGATGCTGCTCTGCGACGCCGGGCGGCTAAGATGTTGAGAAAAATCATCGCCCGCAAGACGTCGGTGGTTTGGGATCTTGTGTCATGGGCACTCAACGATGAAGACGTTGTTGTTCGACGCACGGCCGCAAAAACCATTGCTCAACTGGCCAGCCACGATGTCCGAATGGCCACCATGTTCGCAGAACGTGCCATCGGTGATGCCGATGCTGAAGTCCGACTATCGGCCATCAAGGCCATACAAAAGCTGAACCGTGGCCATGGCCGAGCACGCGACCTGATTCTTGCCGGGTCACGCTCATTGGACGTGCGGGTTCGAAGA
>QXXW01000095.1:0-8159 GCA_009887255.1 Candidatus Poseidoniales archaeon
TCGCAAGCGCATGAAGCACCGAACACGCAGGGTCATAAAGACCAAACGGAACATTGGTTTCCGATTACCATGGCTGGGAAGGAGATGGCGCTTGGCCTCTGCGCCTTATTGTTCGTATCCTCCGTGACGATGCTGGTGTTTGGTGGAGACGAAACCGCATCAGAATCCATCAACAGCCCTGTGTTCGACAACGGCGACCCCCTCTTTCAGTACGAAGGCCACGACCACAGCAATGCGAGTCAGCACGTGGCGGGCTCTGACAACATGGAACTCCTCGACTTCAACCCGCTTTCAACGCCCGGCAACGCCGAAGTGCAAGTGGCCACCACCCCTGATGGCCGTACCTACGCCTATTTGGCCGGGTGGAACGACATGCACATCGTTGACGTGACCGACCCGGAAAACACCGAAGTAACCGGTATTTTCAACGACCCAAACACGCAGGTCTTGGATGTAAAATACCTTGAATACAACGGCAGAGAGTACATCCTCCAGCAAAATCAACTCATCGATCCGGGAAATGCCGACCCCAACATTGGCCAGTGGAGCGAACCGTCGCAGGTCTCGGTCGTTTTGATCGACGTGACGGACAAAACCAACCCCACATGGATTGATTCATGGTACGATGTGGACCACCCCAGCGGCCCGCACAACCTCTACACTCACATGATCGATGGCGAGTGGTACGTGTTCATCGCCAACCCGGATTACGAAGAATGCAACGATTCGATTGGGGAAGCATGTGGCGGCGTGACCATTGCGCATCTCAACCTCGACGGTTCAGCGGCTCGCAACCTTCCGGGCGTTCCAGCCTCTGGTTTAGGCCACACCATCGTGAAGGTTGGCGAGTACGAAGTGTCTTGGGAGACCACTCGGGGCGGTTGGATATACATTCATGACATGACCGTCCAGACATGGCCGGGCGAAGATCCAAATGACCCACGGTACGGTCGAACCTTCGTTTACGGCAGTTATTGGGAAGCCGGATTGCGCATTGGCGACGTTACCGACGTCCCACACCCCGTGAACTCGCCCGAAGCCTATTCCGTTCACGCAACGGTGTGCAAGGCCGGCCAGGGCAACCCTGTGATGTGTCGGTGGCGAGCACCAGAGGTTGGCTTGTGGATGGATTTCCTTGACCTTGACGAAGACGGCCAACCCGACAGCGGGACCACTGGCAACGAAAACGGTGGACGCGTCTCTTACATTCACTATGCAGAACCGTTCCCAGAGATGGTTGATTTGTCTCATGTGGGCTATTCCGATGAACCCGTCCACATGGTCACGGCCGCCGTAGAAGTCCTTTCCACCAACGTTGGCACAGGCATTCTCTACCTCATTGACACCACAGGGTACACCATGGAAGACGGCCAGTTCAGGTTCCAACCTCGTTTGATTCGAGATTGGGAAATCCCGTACGCAGAAGACCATTGTTACGGTTCGGATTGTGAAGCCCACCCCAACGACGATGAATGGCTGTTGTTTTCACCTCACAACCTCGACAGCACCTATTTTGAAACCACGGATGAAACCGATCAGAGTTTGGGCGGTGGCTGGGACGGCCGATTGTACATTTCTCACTACCACGCCGGTTTGTGGGTGGTTGATATTGAAGCACTTGTGGCCCCAACCGATCCTGACGACCGTGTCGGTACGCACGCCGAAGCAACCGTTGCGTACTACCTTCCTCACGGTGAAGACGGTACGCCGCTGGACTCAAGTTTCTACGACTTTGGCTGGGTGCCGTTCTTGTGGGCGGTGGAGCACCATGACGGCATCACGTACGCATCGTGCATCTCAACCGGCTTGTACCTCGTTCAATTGGACATCGATGAACCGTACCGGCTTGAGGCATCCCAATGAGGCACAAATTCTGCGCCCTTCTGTTGACCTGCACGCTGTTGCTGGCGGGATGCACTTCGCCGAACAATGTGGATGCATGGGCGCCCAATGGCGAAGTCATCAACAACGTCAACGTAGAGGATTTCACGCTCTTAACCAGTGAAAACACACCTTGGACCTATTCTGAACAAGCGGCCAACACCACACTTGCGGTGGCTTTTTTGTTCACCAATTGCCTCGACATTTGCCCCGTGGTGACCTACAACATGAATTGGGTAAAATCACAACTCTCGGAGGAGGAACTGAACAAAACAACGTTCCTGACCGTGACGGTTGACCCGTGGAGAGACAATGTATCGGTGCTTCATGAGTGGAAGACAGGAACCAACAGCGATTGGGCCCATCTCACCGTTGCAAACAACGACACCAACTCAGAACCAATGCAGCGCCTTCAGAACGTTTGGTTGAATTTTGGCGTAGGGTTAACCATTGAGGAAACCAACGACTCCAACACTTCCCAAGCCCGACATCACCCCGACGACTACACCGTCAACCACGAGACAGGGACCGTTTTGGTGGATCGGTTCGGCAATCAGCGGGTTTGGTGGGGCGACAACGATTGGGTGGTCGACCTGTTTTTGGCCGACCTCCGGCATCTCCACACGCTCTGATTGAACGCCGTTTATTGCTGGCTAATGGCGTCCATCGTGGTCACGACGGTGCAAAATTCCTCATGCAAACTGGCAAGAGCCGTACGGTGAACAAGGTCGGCGTCGAACACTTCACCGTCCGAACCGGTTCGATCAAAAGCAGCGCAAGCGTCTCCGACCAAATCCACCTTGAAACCAAGATTGCCCGCCATTCGAGCGGTGGTTGAAACGCAGTGGTTGGTGGTGAGTCCAGCCAACACAAGATCACCATTTCCCGACGCTCGAAGCATCGCTTCCAATTCCGTGCCAATGAACCCACTGTTGACGTTTTTCACAACTTCACGCTCTCCAAACAACGGTTCAGCCCATTCCATGAAGGCGAAACCCGGTGCATCTTGAGCGAGCGGACTGCCAGCTTCCTGCGAAGCATGGCGAACATGAACGACCGGCGAGTCGACGTCACGCCAGTGGTTCAGCAGAATTTGAGCGTTGATTTCGAACTGCGAGTTGTTTCGAGCACCCCATACTGGATCTTCAAACCCAAGTTGACAGTCGATGAGAATCAACGTTCGGACCATGGTTTACCGAATCAGCCCGTGCTCTTGAGGGCGATGGCCGTTGACCCAACCCTTGGAGGGCACATCGTGTTGAAGCGATGGCAACGCTTTACTCACAATTCATTGGGGACCGGGGTTTGGTCCATGTGCAAAAAGGCGTATACAGCCCACCATGTGACAATATCCCACGAGTGAACGAGGTTCGCTTCACCCGTTGCATCATCCGTGACCATGTATTCTTCCATGGTGGACAACTGATCGCAATTCCGGTGATAACACGGGTAACCGTCCACCACACCGTTCCATCCGAGTGTTGCCACACCGATGTCTTGGAACGATTGATGGTCGCTGCGTGCCGTGGGGGATTCGTAAATTGCCACAACGTCCTCGTACTGGTTTTGCCACAGGGGCGTTTCACCAGCGGCCAACCATTCGGTGCGACCTCTTTCCATCTGGTAGCTCAGGTCGAACGCATCGGCTCCAATCCATTCTGCCAAATGGAACATGCCGGTTTGATCGATGGCCTCTTCAGAACCGTCAGGGCCAAGGTAGACCGAGAGTGCGTAATCGCCGGGGTAATTGATGCCGGCCATATCGAGGTTGAGGTAGTTGCTGATGGTGACACCGTCGGGGAGGTCGTTGGCGAACGACCGAGAGCCCCACAACCCTTCTTCTTCCGAGGACCACAAACAGAACACCATGGACCTGCGGGCGTCAAATTCAGCCAACACGCTTGCTGTCGAAAGCACCATACTGGAGCCGGCGGCGTTGTCGTAGGCCCCGTGACGGGTGCCGTATCCGGGAATATCAGGCCCGGGCGTGGGCGCGACCGGTGGTGCAATGTCAAAGTGGGCACCAAACACCAACCACTCATCGGGATACACGGTTCCGGTTTTGTAGCCGCAAATGTTCACCGCCCAAGCGGTGTTTGATTGGAACCGATGAACTTGGACATCCAGGCCATAACCCTGCATAACGCCCTCAAAGTAGGTGATGGCGTGTTCATAAGAAGGATTGGCGTTCCCAATCCACCGGTCAAGGTAGCCAACGGCACCGTCAGGGCCACAGGTGGCGCAAGGTGTGTCATCGGTGATGTGTTCCACCCACTCAAAGACATCTCGTCCGTTGACCCAACCATCGCTGGCGCCAATTCCTTCGTCTTCCGTGAGGTCATCTCGCTCGGGTCGGACGGTTTCCATCAGGAGAGGGATCACGTCTCCACCCGTGTCGTTACCGGGCACCAACCAGGGCCACAATCCACCTTCGTCTTGATTGGGTGTTGCCTGAACGCTCGATCCTCCAGTCCGGTTTCCGAGCCATGCGACCCATGATTCGTCAGCAGAACGAATGGGCCAGTCGGTTCTACCGGCATCGCCCAAAAAGAACACAACTTCGCTGTTACGTGGCGGGAAAAGAATGTTGACGCTTTGCTGCTCGCCGCTGGCGATGTCAAGAACCGTGCCATTTTGGGCGCGCATGGACCCAGGGTCTTGAACGAAGTAGGGAATGTAGACAGCCACGTCTTCTTTGGCTTCCAAGGTGATGGTTTGCCACATGCCACCTTGCAACGCTTCAATCTCCAGCACAACAAGGGCCGACTCATCCAATGCTTGCGCCTCACTTTCACCAAAACAGCCGGCGAGCGGAGCGAGCAACATGATGGTCATCAGCGTTATCGCCTGCAACCGACGTTGTCCCATGAAAGGCCCGAGTTGCTTGATGTTGTTGAAGTCAACGGTATCTTGCCCTTTCTGTTCTTCTTTTTCCATTCGCCGGAAACAAAGTACTGGAAAATGGAGAAGGATTAAGACCAAACCGTTCACCGGTGATTCATGGCCACCGTGCGGTTGGACCAGAAGCGCCGTGCTCTCGTGCGTTGCATTCCGGATTCTTACACCAAAGCTCTGTCCAAGTTTTTTGGTAGCGGCCCTACCGATGTAGAAAAGGCTCGAGAACAACATCTCGCCTACGTTCAGGCGCTTGAACGCCACGGCGTCATCGTTCACACGTTGGAAGCTGATGAAAACCATCCCGATTGCATGTTTGTGGAGGATCAAGCCGTTGTGATTGACGGTTACATGCTGTTGCCCGTACCCGGACACCCCTCCCGTATGGCAGAGCAGCCACCCATCGCTGAGTACCTCATGGGGGCACTTGAGGGGGTTCAAACCTGCGACATGGGCGGAGAAGCCCGCATGGACGGTGGCGACATCATCCGGCTGGGCGATTTGTTTTTCGTGGGCAGGTCAACAAGAACCAACGATTTGGGCATTGCGTCGCTTCGTGGGCTCTTGGACACCCTTGGTTATGAACTGCGGGTGATCGACATTCCTGACGGAGCGCTCCACCTGACCAGTATTTCCTCCACGCCGACGGACAGCACGATCCTGGTCCCAGAAGGATTCCTTCACAAGGATGCATTTGGCGATTTGCCCGATGGATGTCAGGTTCTCTGGATGCCACAAGAAGAAGTGTATGGGTGCAACACGATTGGACTGCCCAACGGCAAGGTTTTGATGGCACAGGGTTACCCTACGGTACAGCAGGAGCTCGTTGGTCTCGGCCTTGAAGTTGAAACATTGGACATGAGTGAGATACGCGCAGCGGACGGTTCGCTGACCTGTTGCTCGATTTTCTACTGAGCCTCAGTCACGCGGGCCAACCAAACGGTCAACGAGTTGTTTGCTTGCTCGGCGTTCGTGCACTCAGCAACCGAGTCAACCCAAACACCACTCATCGCCGGATCAGCGAACAACAACGTGTCTGCAGAAGCGACCAATTCGAGCGTCTTGGTGTGGTCAACATACAAACCCACCTCAAACACCACCCATGGGTCCTTGCTTCGGGCGTAGGAGGCAAAGGGGGCGGAGAAAAGAAACGACACCATATCTTCCAGACTTAGAAACGAACAGAGCATGCTCAACGTTTGGTCCAAAGCCTGGCTTCCTTCGTCCAACACACGCGCTTCATCAATCGTGCGTTGCTTCACCATGGTCAACAAGGGCATGGCGTCCATAAGGACAGCTCGAGGCGAAAACGAATATAGATTCCTCTATTGAGAACCAAACTCAACATTAAAAACCAAGTCACTTCAAGGAGTTTCCATGCAGAACCTAGGAGACAACGATGCAAAGTGCCCCGTCATGCACGGCGGAGCCACCACACCAAGCCGCGGCCCCACCAACCCCGATTGGTGGCCAAACCAGCTCGACCTCAGCATTCTTCACCAGCACGGACGAAAATCCAACCCCATGGACGCCGATTTCAGTTACAAAGAAGCCTTCAATTCCATGGATTATGCCGCCCTCAAGAAGGACCTCCACGCTCTGATGACGGACAGCCAAGATTGGTGGCCCGCAGACTACGGGCACTACGGCGGCTTCTTCATTCGAATGACCTGGCACGCAGCAGGCACCTACCGAACCGGTGACGGTCGCGGAGGCGGTGCAACCGGCGCCCAACGATTTGCCCCTCTCAACAGCTGGCCGGACAACGGAAACCTCGACAAGGCACGCCGTTTGCTATGGCCCATCAAGAAGAAGTACGGCAACAAGATTTCGTGGGCCGACTTGCTCATTCTAACCGGCAACGTTGCCATTGAATCCATGGGTGGACCCGTGTTCGGATTCGGCGGTGGCCGCGATGACATTTGGGCTCCTGAAACGGACATTTACTGGGGTTCAGAAGACGAGTGGTTGGGCGACAACCGATACGGCGACACCCGCCAGGATCTTGAAAATCCCTTGGCTGCGGTCCAAATGGGCTTGATCTACGTCAACCCCGAAGGACCCAACAGCAACCCAGATCCTCTTCTCAGCGCACAAGACATCCGCGAAACGTTTGCAAGAATGGCCATGGGCGATGAGGAAACCGTTGCGTTGACCGCAGGCGGTCACACGTTTGGAAAAGCCCACGGAGCCGGCGACGCCGCTCATGTTGGCTCCGAACCCGAAGGCTCCCCAATGGAAGACATGGGCTTCGGTTGGACAAGCACCCACGGAAAAGGCCACGGTAGCGACACCATCACCAGCGGTATCGAAGGTGCATGGACAGCCAACCCCATTCAATGGGACAACGGCTACTTTGATCTGCTGTTCAAGTACGAAGACCAGTGGGACCTCATCAAGAGTCCAGCAGGCGCCAACCAGTGGACGCCCAAGAATCCGGACGAAGCCGACATGGCTCCCGATGCAGAAGACGCCAGCAAGAAAGTCCCGACCATGATGACCACGGCTGATATGGCCATGATCAGAGACCCCGAATACCGAAAGATTTCGAAGCATTTCCACGAGAACCCCGATGTCTTTGCCGATGCCTTCGCTCGGGCCTGGTTCAAATTGCTTCACCGCGACATGGGCCCCAAGGTTCGGTACCTCGGACCCGATGTTCCCGACGAGGAACTCATCTGGCAAGACCCCGTTACGGCCGGTTCAACATCGTACGATGTCAGCGCTCTGAAGGCTGCCATCGCAGGCTCCGGACTCTCAACCACCGAACTGGTGGAAACAGCATGGTCAAGCGCCTCAACCTACCGAGGCTCAGACATGCGTGGAGGTGCCAACGGCGCTCGAATCAACCTCGCTCCACAGAACACGTGGAAAGCCAACAAGCCCGACCAACTCAACAAGGTCTTGGGCGTTCTTAGCGGCCTGGCATCTGAACACGGTGCAAGCCTCGCCGACACCATTGTGCTCGCCGGTAATGTGGCCATTGAAAACGCATCAGGAAGCACCGTGCCGTTCCACCCCGGTCGTGGCGATGCCACCAACGAACAAACAGATGGAGCATCCTTTGACGTCCTCGAACCCGTGGCCGATGGTTTCCGAAATTACCTCGAGAAGAACTTCTCTGTTTCCCCAGAAGAAATGATGCTCAACAAAGCACAATTGTTGGGCTTGACGGCGCCTGAAATGACGGTGTTGGTCGGTGGCCTACGGTCGCTTGGCGTGTCTTCAGACGACCGTGGATTGTTTTCCGACAACCACGACAACCTGTCAAGTGATTTCTTCAACGTTCTGTTGGACATGAGCGTGAAGTGGACCCCTACCGGCAGCAACTCCTACGAAGCCAAGGATCGCTCAACCGGGGAGGTCGTTCGCCGAGCGTCCCG
>QXXW01000096.1:0-23046 GCA_009887255.1 Candidatus Poseidoniales archaeon
CGGTCTTCAGGAGAAGTCCTACATGGAAGTGGGCGATTGTGTCGATGCCATTCTTCACGTGATGCAAACCGCTCAAGAGCCGCTCAACCTCTACAACCTCGGCAGTCACGATACCGCCTCCGTTCGCCGGATTGCTGAAATCGTGGTTGAGGTCACTGGATGCACCGATGCAAGCATTGAGTACACGGGTGGCGACCGGGGGTGGGCAGGCGACATCCCGAAGGCTCGATTGGGCATTGAAAAAATGCTGGCCACGGGTTTTGACGTTAACATGAACAGCGACGATGCGATTCGCCATACAGCCACGGTGCTGTTGCAAGAAATAGGATTGGAGTGAGGAACATGAAACACGATACTGAAGCGGATGTACGCACCGACACGGCCATTAAGATTGGAGCGCTCTTTTTCATCGCCCTGATCGTCCTTGCTTTCACAACCGACCCCATCGCGACCGGTACGAGGGAAGGCGATCGTGCACCACCTCTCGAAGGGATGATGTACAACGGCAGCGGATGGTCTGCGTTTGATTTGAACGATTACCTCACGCCCAGTTGGGTGGACAACGACTCAAGTGCCCCTTGGGTGGTTGTGGAATTCATGGACACCGATTGCCCTTACTGTGTTCGGGCCGCAGAAGAGATGGGACAATTCTCGAATTACTTCATGAAGTACCAGGGCGAAGATGGAACCCCTCCTTCCAGCACCAACCCCCCAGCATGGCGAGGACCACTGGTGAATTTCATTGCGAGTGCCACACAACTTGACATCACAGGACACGACACGAGCCGAGATGAGATCGAAGGATTCCGAGACAAAACGGGTGGAGAATCGTGTGCGAGCAGGAGTTGTTCAGAACGACCCGGTACCATTCATCAATTCCCGTACATTGACGATATTGACCAAGAAAACATGGATGCGTGGAAGGTTGGCGGTACGCCAGAATACTTCATTCTTCAACCCGATGGAATTGTGGCTTGGGTGGCTTCAGAGCACGATGAGACCCTTTCCGATGCGTTGTTCCGATTGACCGAGGAGTTGGTTGAGTGAATCCTAACTTGCTTCTCCTCCTGTACATTGTTCCAATGGTGATTGGCCTCCTCTTCATGACATCCATTGGAGCATCCATGGGTCGCTCGTTGTCGAGCCGGTACGAGTGGATGAACATTGAACGACGTCGTCACATGTTCGGATTGAACCTCGTTCTCCTCGTGGGGTTCGCCATTTCAGTCCATACGGCGTGGATTGGTAACAAAATCAGTGAAGGCGCCTCAGTTTGTGCCAGCGCAAGTCTCTTTTCATGCGATGATGTGATTGGGAATCCGCTCTACAACACCGACCCTTTCTTCGGTATTCCATGGGGCATGCTGGGCATGATCACCTTTGCTGGATTGCTCTTTCTTTCCAATTCAGTGAGTCGGGAACCCGACGCTTTGTGGGCTGAACAACACGTGAACTTCGGCTTTTACATCACCTCCGCTGGTCTTGCAGTCATCGCTCTGTTGATTTCGTACGAAATTGAAATGGAGAAAATTTGCCAATACTGCACCACAGCCCATGCCGCCAACATCGTGGCCCTGTTTGGGTTTTGGAAGGTGCGCAAGATGCACGAAGCAGGAACGTGGAACGACGATTTGGCGGAAAGCGTTGCATCAAACTAGACATTTCTTGGAGATGGAAACATGAAATCTGACACGCTGTTTTGGCTGATGGTCACCCTCGGGGCCTTGATCGCCCTGGCCTTTGTTCTTGGAGAAAGCGATGGGGGCCCATTGTCATCCACCGCTGATGAACGTCATCAACTCGCCAAAGAGTGCCTGGGCGGGCACGACAACCTGCAGGATCACTACCATGCCATCGTTCGTGTCTATGTGATGGATGAAGAGGTTCCCATACCAGAGGATGTTGGGTTGAACGACGAGGGCTGTTCCATGCGACAACTCCACACCCACGACGATTCAGGGAAAGTGCATTTGGAATTCACTCGGCAAGGTGTTCGAGCGCCCCTTGAAGCGTTCTTTGACGTGTGGGGGAAGCACATGGATGAAACCGGTTTTGATGATCATCGGGTCAACGAATCCACCGAATTCCTGATGTTCCTCAACACCTATTCGTACGATGAAGATGGCAACGTGATGATCGATCCCAACGACCGTGTTCAAATCGACACCTACAACGAACACATCGTGGAAGACCGCCAATACATTGAGCTCATTTTCCGGAACAAGTGATGCTTGCGGGACTGCGTTCACCACAGGGCATACTTCGCTTTTACAATCGCTGCTATTCAGGGCGTAAAGGCGCCCTGAAAATGAAGCACATTGGGCTCAGTTTCCATCTCTTCCATCCGCATCACGGTCACTTCAATTTCTGAGGCTCCGGCATAGGTTTGTCTCAATTCTCGCATGAGGAGGTTCTGTGCCTGCTCGACATCCGAGGCCATCACCACCGTGAGGTGATGGGTGACTTCGTCCCCAACCCTGGCTGTGTATTCAACGATCCATTCCTTCGCAGCATGTTCATGTTCCCATGCCACATCTTCCCACGTGTTTGTCATGATGGACAATCGTGTGAAGGACCTTATCAATACTTGCTCTTCGTGACATGTACAATGACGTTTTGTGGAATTTTATTTCCATTTGGAGGGGGCATTTCGCGAATAAGTCCTTTTTTATTACACTTTTCGGTACAGCGCCGCAATGCCGATGACGCCGCAAGTCGCCAAGACCCAGAGGCTGAAATCGTCCGAAGAGGATGAACTGATGGGGCGGTAAGCCAGTTCAACCGCTCCCAACGAGGCATCGGAGGGTGTTGTGCCGTTGTTGTTGATGTGCTCATGAACGAGCACAACGCTCCAGTGTTCAGTGGCGTTGAACACGACGCTGAAATCGTGTTCACATCCGTCGGCGGTGGTTGCATTGACAAGTCCAAGATGTTCAGTCACCGTGCCGCTGTCCACGGCGCATTCAGCGATGCCCACAAGCACTCGGTCCCGCGTGGGTCCACCCGGGTTGGTGGAAGACGAGCTGACTCGTTTATCGTGTTCAAGCACCATGTACGTTAACTGAGTGCCGGGGGAGTCCACGAGACGTAGCTCGTTGAGGGTTACGCGGAACATGTCGTTTTCAGGCGTGACCGTGAACGCCAATTCACTCATGCCGTCTCGCTCCAATTCGGTGGACAAGATGTCTCGCTGAACATCTGTCCATGCCTCGTAGCCAACCCGTGCTTCCCCGCCCTCCACGACGAAGGTGGGGGTTGACACCACCGGTTCATCTCGAAGAGCGTTGATTCGGTCAATGCGATACTGGCTTGCAGGTGGCTGAAAATCATCTTCCCCATCGCTTGGATGCAAGGCGATGAGGGCAATCCGAGAGCCGTGGCTGTCAGCGACACGGACAAGTTCGGGGTCAATTTCGGCACAAGAGGGGCACCATGTGGCCGTCACCTCTTCCACCAGCATGGTTCGGCCACCCGTTCCGGTGGACAACGGATGATCAAGCAGGCCTGATGGCGCTATCGCTACCGCAGTTGTGGGGGTGACCGACGTTAACAACACGCCCAAGCACACAACAAGGGTTGTGGCCATTAACCGTCGACTCCGCATCGCTCAACCTCCTTGATCTCTGGAGTACGAGGTCCGTTTTGATTGCTTGCCTCCGCCTGTCCGGGAGAAGAGAGGTTATCAATTCGGGGCGTGAGGGCCGGATGAGGCGGTCCCATGGCAGAGCACTGGATTGAAAACCACAAAAGGGATTCTTGGCGACGTCAAGCCAAGGCCAGCGGTTACCGTGCTCGGTCGGCGTTCAAACTGAAACAAATCCAAGACCGGTTCGGTTTGATTCGTGAGGGCGATACGGTGCTCGATGTCGGCTGTCATCCCGGTGGATGGGCACAAGTGGCTGTTGAACTCGTGGGCGCCGAGGGCCATGTTGTCGGCGTGGACCTCGAACCTTGTCAAGCCGTGGAAGGGGCCGTGTTGTTGACCGGTGACATCACCGAACCGGTGACTCAAGAACGCATCTTAGCCGAACTTGGCGGTGCCCGCCTCAACGTGATCGTTTCGGACATTTCCCCCGACATCACGGGGAAATGGGACATGGATCAGTCCGTGGCAATGACGCTGGTTGCCGATGTCTTCGATTTTTCCCTGCCTCTTCTTCGAAAGGGTGGTGCTTTTACCACAAAATTGTTCCAAGGAGTCGGAGTAGAACAGTTGATCAATGCCGTCAAACCTCATTTTTCCACCGTCCGAAGGTTTTCTCCCGACGCCTCCCGTAATTCTTCCTCGGAAGTGTACCTCATCTGTCGCAATCACACGCCATGGAAGGGTCCAAACCGGTCCGTTCGGTTGCGTTATGACGAAGCCATGGACGAACTTGTGGGTGGCCATGAACTTGAGGAGGACGTGGCGATTCGATCGTCTACCTTCTCCGTTCGCCGCAAAAAAACATCTTCGGAATGATTGAAGAGGGTTGATGCGATTCTTTCGCATCATGAAACGCAACAACGCTGACCTGTGGCCACAACCAGCAAATCGCATTGCTAACCTCAAACCAAACACACCGGTCAAGGACCTTGAATTGTTGATCCTTCGAATCTACCCACAGCGGTTGTTGGTTTCTGGGTCCTACACGGGTCCTGTGGCTGCGGCATGCGGGCGTGACGACACGGGTTTGGTTGGTGTTGTGTTGTGGGCTGAACAGGTGGATGACGTCCAATTGGGTGACGTCATACGACTCCACTCGGGCTGGTGCCGCTCCCGCGACGGCGCTTTGGTGGTCAGCACTGGCCGTCACGGTCGAATGAGTGTTGTGCGAGGGGCGGACGACAGAAGGCTGGCTTGAGGTCACGCAACCATAAAGAGGGGGAGGGCGTGGCGAGGTCTACCCACGAGGTATTGTCATGACCGAGCGAGCAACAAACTGCACCTCATCCGGCGTCCCCCTTTCAGAAAAGGGATCAACAACCTTCCCCTGCCCCGGCTGCTTTATGCCGATTGGCCGAAGCCCTCGAGTTCGAAATCAGGGCGTTCTCTACAAGTGCCCAAATTGCAACTACGTGGGACCCTGAGGTGAACACATGGGCATGGTAGTGATGACATACAAAGTAAACCCGGACTCAAACGTTGATGATGTTGACACCGACGCCATCGCTGAAGCCATCAGGGGCTTCTCCAACGATGATTACGACATTCAACTCGTGGAGACCAAGCCGTTGGCGTTTGGATTGAAATATGTCCAAGTCCACGTCACAATGAACGATGGTGAAGGTCTTGCCGATGCCCTTGAGGCACAAATGAGCGCTTTGCACGGCGTTGGCGAGATTGAAGTCCTCTCCATGGGCCTCATTTGAGCCCCTCCGGTTGTTCAATACCCAACCTGCCCTTGCCAAGGATTAATCAAGGGGAGAGACGACGATTTTCTTATGCATGAACTCGTTTATTTCGCATCTCCCGGCCTCGCAGAATCAGCTCGTCTTTGCCTTGGATTGTCGGGCGTCGAATGGAAAAACACCGTTGTGGATTGGGACGGTTATTCGGAGTTGAAGGCCTCTGGAACCTTACCCTACGGATACTTGCCAATCATCAAGACACCCAGCGGTGTCATCGCAGAATCAAACGCCTTGCTTCGCTACACCGGTGCGCTGGCGGGACTGGAACCCGACGACCTTCACGTCAGGGCAAAAGTGGACGAGTTGGTCGAGGTGATCAACGGCTGGAGAGACCATTTTATGCCAACGTTCCAGATCGAAGATTTGGATGAAAAAATTGCAGCCCGCCAAGCGTTGTTTGTCGAAGGTGGAAGCATGGATGTCGCCCTCAAACTCATCTCTTCGGTGTATGCCGAATCCAAAACAGGTTGGCTGGCCAACACGGCTTCAATGTCGATCGCCGACGTCAAGGCCTTTGTTGACACCTTTATGCTGTTCTCCGGTCAATTTGACGGTGTGACCAAAGATCTTCTTGACCAGTATCCACTTCTCTTGCAATTTCACGATTGGATGGCCAACGACGAGCGGGTAAAAGACTACTTTTCGAAGACGGATGAGATGCGTTGGGTGTTCAAACCTGAAGCCTTCAACACGATTTGAACACCTTCACCACTTGCGCGGCTAACCAAGGACGTCGAACCGTCCTTACAGCGACGAACTGGGAACGGGAGAGTCCTTGCCGTCAAGGACCATTATATGCCTTGTTCCGGTGTTTTGGTTCATGGAACCGTCCCATCGCGCTGTGTTGGCGACGATGATCCTGAGTTCCTTGCTGATGGTGGGCGTATCCTTACCAGGAGTGTTGCTCCCTGGACCCGTTTCCAACACCTCGACACCGCCACCAGAAGGCATTGAACCACTGAGCGACCAGGTCTTGTTGGTGGTCTTGGATGGTGTTCCACGCTCCGTTTTTGATGACCCTAACATCATGCCGTTTGTTTCGTCCTTTGAGCAAGACGGTCTTAAAGTGCCTGTTCTGAGCTCTGAGTTAACCCTCACCGGGGCATGCATCAAAGAAATGGCCACAGGTCGCAACGCCGTGCCCATGGACGCCATTCGGAATTGGGAAGTCAGCAATGAGGTTCGCAACGACCCCTTCTATCACGCTGAATTTCAAGGGAATTCAGTTGCTTTTACAGGGTTCTATGTCTGGCAAAACCTGTATCCAGAACTGTTCTTTACACACGAAACGAGCCCTGATTTTGGTTTTGATGACATCCGTCTTGCGGATGACCATGCGATGGAGGTGGTTGAAGGTTGGATGACAACCAACCGTCACAACCTGATGGTGGCTCACCTGGGTGGAACGGACCATGCTGCGCATATTCACGGTCTAGATTCCCCAATTTACGAGCAACGAATGAAGCAGCTAGACCACCAACTGGAGGACTTGTTCAACACCGTGCCCGACAACTGGACAGTGTTGCTGACCTCCGACCACGGTGTCACCAATTACGGCGGTCATGCACTGGGAACAGGGGCTGTGGCCGAAGAGGTGTACCTTTTCGCAAGGGGTGAGGGCATCGCATCGCCTCAAGTGTTGACCTCTCCCATCGCCCAGCGGGACATTTCTGTCCTCATCTCAGCGCTGATGGGGCTCCCTCTACCGGTCTCGAGCGACGCCGTTGTCCCGTTGGAGATGCTTGACATCACCTCAGCACAAAAACCACAGTATGAACGTTGGAACTGGGAGAATGTCTTGGCCCATCACGCCTTTATGGAGCGTGCAGGCGGAGAACACATCGATTCACTCCCCAACGAACCAGATTGGGCGCTGCTCGATGAATCGCAAGAAGATGTGCCAATCCTGCCTGTTCTCGTCAGCCTTGTTGTTGTTGGCGGAATGATGGCTTGGTGCGTTGTGAACCGCTCGCTCAGTCCCGTCCGATTTGAACGAACTGCGTTTCAGAACGTCGTGATTCCGCTTGTCGTCGTTTGCTTTGTCACCGTTGGTCTCTTGGCTCGGGATCAGGAAGTGTTGCTGTCCGGACGGTGGCTGCGCAAGCTGCTGGGAACCTTTGGTGTTGGAGCCCTTGTCGTGTGGATGATGGTGGACAGAAAGCGGATGATGAACTTCCAAATCGCGCCCTTGTTCATGGTCACGGCTGGCCTGTTGTTCTTGTTTCCCGAAACAAGATATTCCACATTGGCCATCTTTTTGGCTCCATTCGGGCTGTATGCTCTGTGGACCAAAGGAAAGCGTTACTTTTCTCTGCAGGAGCGATGTGGACTGAGCGTTTTGCTCGGGTTGATGGTCCATCATCTCGTTGATTATCTCCCACGGTTCTTGACCAACATGTCGTTGCAAGCCTTGCTTGACGTTGACCTTCTCTACAAGCCCATGCAGCGTTTGGTTCACGGTTCAATGGTGTCAAACCCGCTCATGTTGATGTTCGTGTGGCTAGGGGTGATTGGCATCATGTTCACACAAAAAGTGGAACAGCGTTTTGTCGTCCAGTGGCGACCGGTTGTGTTCGTTACGACCCTGATGGTTTTCGCAGCGTTTCAAACCACGTTGACCGATTGGGCCATCATCGTCTTCATGTTATGGACTGTACGATACGCGTTGAACTCCGACCGTTCGCAACGCTTTGAACAAACGCTGGGAATCCGTCCGATCGAAGCCATCGTCTTGAGTTGGGTAGGGCCGACATGGGGATTCTTCCCCGCGTTTTGTGTGGTGTTTGTGGGCCGTATTGCTCCCTCCCTGAAGGACATGGTCGCCACGCTAACAAGCAACGAGGACAGCGAGCAACGCCGAACCGCACAACAGGTTCTTTCTTCCCTCACCGGAGTGTGTTTGCTGTTTTTGATTTGGTTCCATTTTTCACTGCTGACCCCGCTTGGCTTGCTCGAATACAATCCAAGCAAAGTGATCGTTACCGGCGGATTTTTTGGAGCCCGTTCGGCTCCATCCCTCGGTTGGATGGGTCTGATGATTGTGGGTCCGACGCTGTTGAGCCTTGGCTACACCTACTTTTCTTGGACCAACAAGAACCCCAAAGACGGCACGTTGTTGTTGGTTGGCCTGTTCCTCCTCAGTCATGCCACTGTCTTCTGGACGTCGGCCTTGTTCACGGAATACTTCGTCATGTTGAGCACCGGTCTGTTGTTTTACTCAACCGTCCTTGCGGTTGGCTTCCTGGTTGAGGTCCGAGGCTGGTTCGCTGTGGATCCTCCAACACATTGGAATCAACAGGAGATCACCACGAGGTGATTTCTTCTCAACATCCGTCCAATGTTGAGCACAGGATCTTCGTTGTTCTTTCATCACGAGAGGTCAGGGGGGTGACATCGACAAACTCCAGAGGTTGAGGGAGAACAAACGTCCCTCCGGAGTGGATCTGGACGCTGCACTTTTGCTTGTTAACCGCATCAACTGGAACATGATAGCATCGAACATCCAACCCTGTTTTCGGCCCATTCAGGTCGCTTTTGGAACCACTTGTCCACCATTTCAGGTTGCTCGTCGTAGGGGCGCTTGAGAAGTTCATGCAGTTCATTGCACACCGAGTCGTCTCCCTCCTGGGCTGCATCGATGGCCATCTGAGCCATCCAATTGCGCAGGACGTACTTTGGGTTGTTGCTTCGCATGGTCTCAAGGTCGGGTTTCCCGTCCACTCGTTCCCACCAATGTCCGAGCCAGGTATCCCATTGGGTCTTATCTCGCGTTGCAAGATCATAGAACGCTTCATCGAGTGGCTTGATGCTTGGTTCATCCAATCCAATAAGGAGACGGAAGAAGAGGGTCATGTCAACCTCGTCTGTCCCGAAGAGATTCAACAATTCGTTGACGAGTTCCTCGTCAGATTCTTGCAAGTCGCCCAGTCCGAGTTTGGCCGCCCAGGTTTCGCTTTGGAGATTCATCGCGAATTCCGTGACATGTTCGAGCACCGGTTGCAGGAGGCCAACGTCCTGCATCAATGGCGCCATGGACTCCAACAGCCTTGCCACGTTCCACGAACCGATGTGCGCCTGTTGTCCAAATCGATAGCGCCGACGCTCGGAATCGGTGGTGTTGGGTGTCCAATCAACGTTGAACGGCTCCAGCCATCCGTACGGGCCGTAATCGATGGTGATTCCATGGATCGACATGTTGTCCGTGTTCATCACACCGTGGACGAAACCAACGCGCATCCAATGAGCGATCATGGTTGCCGTACGCTCTCCAACTTCGGTCAACCAGGCGATAAGACCTTGATCGGAATCACCATGGTGGGAGGGGAAATGATGACGAATCGTGTGGTTGACCAAGGCCCTCAACGCATCGTTGTTTCTGTCCGCCATGTGGATTTGAAAACTCCCAAAACGAATGAAACTTGGAGCAACACGGCAAACCACGGCCCCGGGTTCAGGGGCTGGGTTCCCGTTGTACAACACGTCGCGAACCACCTGTTCACCGGTTGAAACCAACGACAAGGCCCGTGTTGTTGGAACACCGAGGTGGTGCATCGCTTCACTGCACAAGAACTCACGAATGGATGAACGCAACACGGCCTTTCCGTCGGCCGTGCGAGAGTACGGAGTAAGCCCAGCGCCCTTCAATTGCAGCTCCATGACTCCGGCATCGGTTTGTACCTCACCAAGTGTGATGGCTCGACCGTCGCCAAGTTGGTGTGCCCAGTGACCAAACTGGTGTCCACCGTACCGCTGAGCGTACGGTACCATGCCATCAACGATGGGCCCACCTGCGAGCACCTCCGGTTCTGCATGTTCAAGTCCCAATTCAGCAGCAAGTTCAGTGGACCACAAGCGAAGTTGAGGCGAAGGTGGTCGTGTGGGCGTAACACGGGACCAACAGACACCCGGAACTTGCCGTGGCCTTCCGCCATGTTCAGCATCGCCCGGAGTTTCATCGAGAAACCGATGAAGCCAGAGGAGTGACGATAGGTTGGTCACAAATTCAACACACGCCACCGTGATTTGAACGTGTGGTTGGTTCGTTGACAACGGTCGGCCTCGTGGATTGACCCGGACGTTCGTTCCTGAGGCGGTTCACTCTGGGGTTGGGGTCTCGAGACGTCCGTCGCCCATCTTTGCGAACCGTTTCTGTTCTCTGGGATGAACGATGTCGGATGCTCCCCAACTCCAGCCGCCAAATTCCGTTCGTTGGTAGTCCGAAAAGGCTTGGTAAATCTCTTCCCGTGTGTTCATTACGAACGGCCCGTGCTGAACCACGGGCTCTCCGATGGGCCGGCCCTGAAGAACCAAAACTCGCACATCGGCATCAGGTGCTCTCAGTGTGGTCGTCACATCGGCCCGCAATTCCATCCCGTGCTTGGCCTTCAAACGCTGGCCGTCCACTTCTGCTTCGTGACCGTCAATGTGGTACAGCATTCGATTGATGCCGGATGAACCGGTTGGCAGTTCAACGCTTCCACCTCGATTGATGTTGATGATGAACAGACCAACCTCGTTTTCAGGGTTGTGAGCCCATGAAGCTGAAGGGGGTGCGGGAGCCTTGGTATCGAACCACTGGCCGGCAACAACCCGAACACTGGCTCCGTCTTTGGTTAACTGCGGCACTTGCTGTGCCCAAAGCATTTCATAGCCGGGTTTGGCCATCTTGTCTTTGGATGGCAGGTTGATCCATATTTGGAAGAGGTCAAGTCGATTTGGCTCCTCGGAATTCACCAGGGGGAACATTTCTGAGTGCATAAGGCCAGAACCGGCCGTCATCCACTGAACATCACCAAAGCCATACCGACCGGTGGAGCCTCCGGAATCAAAGTGATCCACAAGCCCATCGAGGACAACGGTAATGGTTTCAAAGCCTCTGTGAGGGTGAGCGGGAAATCCTGGGACACGGCGACCGTGATACATTTTCCACTCGTTGGTTTCGTCAAAATCTGAGCCAATGTGACGACCGATCAACGGTTCATCTGGACCCATCACATCGTTCCCTTTCGGGTAGAGATCCAAATGATGGACGCAAAAAAGGAAGGGGTCCATGGTGTCTCGGACAAAGCCCATGGGACGGTTTGAGCGTACGGGAGATGCCATGAGCCTCCCTTGGATGAGGAGTACAAAAGGACTGGTCTGGTCTCATGAAGAACATCTTCTCGAGAGGAGGACTCAAGTGTTGGTTTGCAGTTTGGCTTCGAGGTCCTGCGCTACCCGTCTCGAAAGACCAAGTTGACGACGGCTGGATTCCAAAATGGCTCGTTCCATGTCCGTAATGATGTCGTCCTCGTAGGCAGAAAGCAGGAGATTGAGATACATCTCCTCATTGATGTTGTCCACGTTGGTGACCTGACGTTCCAACAAACGGGAAACGATGATTTCAGTCGGCAAGAGCAATCCAAGAATGGCTATCTTGCTCATCACCAAGGCAGCACCGTTCGCAATTTCACGTTCAAGCACGGGCTCAACCGCAAATTCGGAAATCACGAACAAAATAACGGCGACACCGAGGGTAATGGTGGTGGCTTTGCGCTGGAGTTCAACGCTGGTCAACTTGGTCATCGTTGAGGCCAATTCCTCATTTTTCAGTTCCATCTCGGTGTTTGCACGACTGAGCTCCTCGTTTGCCTTGTGTATTCTTCGAGATTGTTCCTCAATCACCGCTTCTGCCGTAGAACGGGCCTTGCGCTCGCGTTCAATTTTACGGTTAAGCCGTTTGATTTTTTCTTCAGAAGAGGAGGCGGTCTTGGTGTTTAACTTCGCCTTTTTCGCCATCTCAGCGAGGTCCAACAGGAATCACCGTTCACTCTTTGGTGCAGGTGAACAGAATTACCTGCTTGTCGTCTGTTGAACGGTCGGTAACTTGTATATCGACCGTTTCTTTCCAGTGTTCGAACGCTCCGTCCATCAAGCCGTGGGCCAGATCTGAGAAGTGGCGGTGAGAGTGATACTCGAAAAACAGGGTCTTTCCGTCCTCGGACAGGGTGGCAACGAAGTCAGGCAATCCTGCATCGGGGTAGAGTTTGAGAACTTCCACATGCACGACGTCGTGGATGGTGCAGAGGAAGGAAAATGAATCTTCATGGCCTTCAAAGAACACCGGAAACAAGGCGTAAAATCGGCCGAAAAGGTACTTGCCGAACGCATGTACCAATACGGGCACAGGAACATCAATGGCTTCTGAAAGAGCCACGACAAGAGTAACCAATTCCGTGTGGGAGTACGTGCCCACAGCCGTGTAGGAACCACCTGAGGGCAAATCAGACGATTCGATGATTTCATCGCTGATTTCTTCTCCAAAAGTAGACTCAACCATGTCAATGAATTCCCTGAATACAATTCCTTTCATGGCTATCGGTTTAGGGTCAAGCATTTAATAATTCACTCTAAATGTGACTGTGACCCATGTTGCAACCGAACTGCGATGGAAGGAACACAACCGGAGGGACTGATCAAGAAACGTTGGCTAAACTCCATCAATGCCGCATTCTTCTTGCTTATCTCGCCCGAATCTTCCATGCTCTTGGGTTGGTTTCAGAATTGAAATCGCTTCACAGAAACAAGAAGAATATACAAACTCCAACCCCATGGAATGATGTGCGGCAGCACATACCAAGGGGGAAAATACATTCATTTGGCAAAAAATCAGCGCAGCGGATGGACGGCCCTTGTGTTGGTCGTGTTGATGGCCACGTCCACGTTGCCGATTGGAGGCAACCCTGCGACCATGAGTGATGGTGTGCCTCCGGTACAACACGCCGTTCTGGAGGACACCACGTTTGCAACAAGCGATGGATTTGTTCATATCAATGTCACAACATCACAAGCCAGCGGCATCACGTCGCTTCAGCGCCCACCGGTTTCATGGACCACACCAACCACCGGCAACGGCCTCTCAAACGTGCTCACCGGCTCGTGCTCAGTGTACCTCCAATCAACCGATGAAGTCTACTTACTGGGGGGTCGAATCGACCCGAACCCAACGCAAACCGGTGACGAAACACCAACGAACACCGTTGACATCTTTGACCTGTCCACCAACAGTTGGACACCTGCCCCCGAGTTGTTGAACAGCACGCAACAATACCACGGCTGTGCGGTTGTTAACGGCGTGATTTACAGTGTTGGTGATCATTACCCGAATTCCAATCCTGCCACACCCTCAACGGGGATGGTGCAGACCTACAACCCGCTTGTAGGCTCCTGGACCTTGGGCACCAACATGCCAAGCGGAAAGGGCGTGGGTTTAGCTGGGGTGACCAGCATGAACGGTTTCCTCTACGTCGCTGGCGGTGTATCGAAACCCGACCGAAGCGACCTCAAAGCGGAACTTTTGAGATACGACCCGGTGAACGACCAGTGGAACTCAATGGCGAACATGAGCCATCCTCGCCATTCCTTCGAACTCGTTCCTTTCAGGGGTAAACTTGTGGCGTTTGGTGGAATTGCAACGTTTTTTGATCCTGCAGCAAACGCAACCGTAACCAAAGTGACCAACCTTACCGAAGCCTACGATCCTGTCACCAACACATGGTCACCTCTACCCAACGCAACACACCAGCTTGCAGCCTATGCTGCTGAGGTGTTCAACGACGAAATCGTCGTTCTGGGAGGCATCACTGCCTCGGGTGGTTGGTCGACCACGGCGAGCGACAAGACCTATGGATACGACCCGACCGTCAACCGGTGGCGAACCCACGCAACACTTCCAATTTCCCTGTACGATTCGACATTGGTCAGGGCCAACAACACCCTTGTCTATGCCTCAGGCGACACATCGAACACCAGGTTTGGCACATGGTCCATTCAGTACACCGCTGACAACGAGTATTTTACCAATCCATCCGAGCGGAGTGGGTGGTTGACCTCAAGCGTGCAACGGTTGACCCACACCACCGAGGGCTCGGCCAGCCTCACCTGGATTGACGTCCATTCCACACAGCCCTCCGGAACCTTTCTCGGGGTCCAATACCGGACGGCTGGGGAAGCGAATGAAATAGCCGTCGCACCATGGAAACCCACCGTTGTTCCCATCTATTCTTACCTGCCAGAAGGCAACAACAGCATGGTAGATTCTCCACTCGACCATGACCACATCCAATATCGGGCAAAACTAACCACAACCGCCCTCATGTCGTGGGAAACACCGACGTTGGATTCCATCACCATCGGTGCCGATGAGGCATCGTTTGTCACCACATTGCCCTCCACCATGCAACCAACATCAGCACCCATCAACATCACCACCCATCACCACGCCTCAAGTGAGTCTGGAACCTACACGCTGGGACTTCGAGCCCAAACTTCCCTTGGAAACCCACACACCCCCTCTGAGTGGACGACCATGAAGTGGAACACCTCAACCGAGCATTTGGACTTGAGCGACACGGACAGCCTTGTCTTCGATGGGCGAGTCAATGCAACATTGGGGCCCATGACGTCATCGGGTCAAACCGTCACCTGGTCGTTTTCGTTAGCAAGCGAATTGCCCAGCGAACATTTGCGATTCATGGTGCAAACCAATGCTGAGCGAAACGTCACCTATCTTCATGAATCGTTGATTGGTTTGGACCGAGAAGTGGAAGTCAACATTCTCGGCGTTCGTTCCAACAGCAGTTCTGTGGGTGGACCAGAGGTGAACGCAGGCGAAGTCCTTCCTGGGAATGCCGAGCTCACCGTCACCCTTCAGCACGTGTTCGCCAACAGTGGCCTTGCTTTGATGGGGGGGGCCATTGAAGGCCGACTCCACACCGATGTGTTGACCCATGGCAGAACCGTTACAGGAGAACGGATATGGTTGAATGAAAGTTCGAATTGGTTCCTCCTTCCTTCTGGGGGTGAACCGTGGGATGCCGTTCTACAGTTGCCCGAATCCATCGCAGGGGATGCGAGGTTGTCGCTTGAAATTCGCACTGCGGAGGAATGGACCCTTCTGAACAGTGCCGTTCCACTCGAGTTCAAAGTCAACGGTGTTGCGCCTGTGGTGGTTGGAACATCACCCGCCGATGGAACATACACCAACGAGGCCAGCGAGCGCTTGGTCACGGTTGAACTGAACGATGTAGGTGGATTCAGCAACGAAACAGTTGACATGCACGTCTGGGTTCAAGCGATTGACGACGGCTCAAACGGTGGAGTAGAGGATGGTTTGCCTCAACGGAGTGAATACCGGCCCACCACGGTCTACATCGGCCAGCTCGGCAATCGCTGGTTCCTCAACACCAGCGTAAACGATACGGCCAACGACGACCATGAGATGGTGCACATCTTGCTTGAAGGAACGGACCTTGCTGGTTTGGCCTTGCCACCAGCGCCACCGGACCGAGGTCATCTGCACTGGGCATCAAGAACACCGAACAAAGCCAACTTGAGTCATCTTGAACCCCAAGGTGACTTTGTTTCCAGCGGGGTGTTGCGGTTGGAACCCTCACGCCAGTTCGGCTGGGACCTTCACGTGGTGGACACCAACAGCATCACTGACCTTCAAGTGGTTGAGGTCCGCCTTGGTGGGGACGACCGGTTGGGCTTTCTCTACAACCACATCGATGGCACCTGTGGGACCCTTGACCAGCGCATATTGATGCGAGATGTCGATTGCATCGCCGTATCAAACGAATCCTCTCTCCAACTGAGTCTAACGGGCCATGTGGAATGGGGCCTTCGGGGAAGCGACCTTGAACAAGGGAGATTGGATGTCCGCCTTCGGGACATTGACGGCTTGTCCATTCATACCTTCAACAACGCTTGGTCGTTGCAGCGAGAATTGTCCATCAGCGTCGATTCGCTTACCGATGATGACGGGCGCATTGTCCAGCCCATCACCGAAAACGTTGCGGTTATGTCGGGTGACGGGTTGTCCCTGAGAGGCATTGTGACCCACCGATTAAGCAACACACCCTACGATGGTGAACTGCGGTTGCGATGGAACGGGTTGCAACAAAACAGCGATTGGCGTGGTACGCTTACGGTCAATGTCGTCAATGGACAGATCAACACCACCGTTCCAACACCAAGCGGGTCGGGATTGATGCGTGATGTTACCCTCAGTCTGTGGGATCCGTTCGAAACAGTATCCCTCGCTGAAGTTGATGTACCGTTCTTCCGGCTCGATGGTTTGCCACCAGAGTTGATTCCTTCGAACATGGCCTCTTCCATCTCAAGATACCATCTTGATTCCATTGATGTTGGCGTCAACATTAGAGAAGGTCAAGGTTGGTCGGACACCCTGAGCATGACGTGTCAAATTCGATCCACCAATCAATCATGGGCGCCCCAGACCTTGGTGAGGAATTCCACAACCGTGTTCGATGGCAACACCATGTTCACCTTCCAATACAACATGACGTCCCTTGGCGATCCATCCACCCTCCCCGCACAAGCCTCCTTGGCGTGTTGGGTTGTTGGTTACGACGATGCTGGATGGGCCTTGGTCAGCAGCGGTGGAAACACAGAACTTGACCCGTGGATGACGGTGCCTCTGAACAACATTGGGCCCGATCTGTCCATCGAAAGCGTGGAAGTTGATGCTGAAGTCGCCCCCGGCGAACGGGTTGCGGTTAAGGTCCTTGTAGCCAACAGAGGCGAATCGCTTCAAACACCGTTCAACGTCAGCATTGAGGTGATTCAAGGCGACCGGGTGGAATTGGTTGGCAAAGCCCAGATCTCGTCCATCAACCTCGACACAGCCACGTCGATCAGTCGAGGGTTCGATGCTCCAGAGGGTTCCTGGTCGCTGCGAGTGACCGTTGACCAAGAAGGCACGGTGTGGGAAGTGAACGAAGGCAACAACGAATGGATCAACAGCTACACAACGTCCGCTACTGGGTTTGGTGGAACCGTTGCTGCGGTTGGTGGAACCTCATTGTTGGTCTTGATTGTGGCCCTCGTGCTCCGACGACGCGGGGCGTCTCCTGCAGTGAATGAAGCAGAACTCAAGGCCAGCATGGGTCCTGAACCGCTCAACACAGGCTCAACTGAATCGGGCTCCAACCCTGCTGAACATGCCCCATCCCCCGACTCGGGCCCTCGCGGACCGCCGGGAGGAAAGGTGGCGTTGTCCTCGACGGCCAAACCGAAGCGTGGGCCCCCGAGGGCAGCAAAAGAAGAGGCCTCCATACCGCTGAACACGAAGGAAATGGCGGCCCAACATTTTGACGCACTTGGCCCGTCTCCAACCATCGGTGGCGACCCGGCTGAGAACGTGGAAGATTACACACAACTTCCGCCAGGTGGCGCCTACGATTACTCTGCGGAAGGCACCTTCTATGTCGGGGATGAACACGTCGGCAGGTGGCGATTGAACGATGACAAGTCCTTCACGAAAATCAGCGATTGAGCCCATGGCCTACCTTCTTGAACGGTCACCGCATCTCACAATCCATGAGCGACGATGTGGACGATGTTCGTCGCGTCCTCACCATGGCGTTTCGCGGCCTTGAACACATCAATCGGTTCGACTTGGAACGGTGGTTGGCGTTCGATATGGAATGGATGCCGCCACATGAAGCAGAACAAGCGGTGACGGCACTTGTGCAAGCGTCCTGGCTGACCGAATCCGGACCTGATGTGTCACTCCAAGCCGATCTTGGTGAGGTGGAGGTCCCCTTGGGTTGGTTTCCACGACCAAGCCGATTGCTCAAACCAATTCATGCGGTGAGCACAGAAGTTGAACCCAAAGGAGGTTTGGCTGAAAAGGCAAGGTTGAGCACGCCTCCCGTTGAATCAAAGGAACCATCATCGGCGGCATCCCCCGTCGATAACACCGATATCAGCGGTGACCCCCGAGCAAAAATCACGGCTCGAATGAAGCGCTTTGTTGCCCGAAGCAGCGGGATTGATGCCGTAGAGATTCAACGAAGAGCCGATAGGAAACAAAAGGTGTTTCATCACATCACACCGTGGCTGGCGTTGGCCCTTGTGGCACGAGAGCAGGGACTGGACATGGTGGAAATCGTTGAAGCGTTGGCCGTTGTTTGAAGGCTGAACACACCAAACGACCGATGTCGCCCTCAATGGTGATGCTGTTCAGAACGACTGAAGAATCATGACTCGTTCTCGGTCTCAATCCTCGATTCTTCAGCACGAGCCACCAACTCCACCAGCACAGGCAGCAAAACCAAGGAGAGAACGAGAGAGAACATCACGGTGATGGCCGTGATCAAACCAAAATCCTGTATGATGGGCATGGGCGAGAAGGTCAGGACGAGGAATCCAGCCATGGTGGTCAGGGCACTGAGTGTAAGAGCCATGCCCGTGGTGTTCAGTGAAGTACGCAAGGCCTTCCAGTGATCGTGCTGTTTTTCCAACTCCACCTCAATACGCCGCCACATGTGGATGGAATAATCAATGCCGATTCCCAAGGTCAAAGCAGTGACCATCACGGTAAGCACGTTCCATTTCAAACCGATGAGAGCCATGGAACCCACCACCCACAAGGAGGCAACGCCAACGGGGAACAAGACAATCACGGCCGGCATGGTTCGACGAGTGAGCATGAAGAGCACGAGGAACGAGACGAGAAGGGAGATGGCCGTACTTTCAATTTGAGTTAACGACAACCCCTCTAAAACGGTCTGCAACACCACCAAGTCTCCAGTGATGTGGAGTTGAGCATGGTCCTTGAGTTGTGCCTTTAACGTCCCTGATTCGGTTGTTGAACCCATCACCTCATCAAAATTGTCGATGACTCGATTCGAGTCCGCTGAGGTGATGGCTTCAACACGTACTTCGTTGCGGAAATGAAGGATAAACGATCCGTCAAGGTTCACGGTGTGCCGTACACGGTCGCTCCATGATTCACCCGTCAGCGGATCTGCGATGGTTTGGTTGTTCGCCAGAACTGCGAAAAACGCCCCCAGGTCGACGCCTTCGTTGCGTTCTATCGAGAACACTTCGCCAGCATACACCTCCATGTTGTGGGCTTCACCCATCGAGGCGTTTCGCAGAATGGCGTCCCGAAGAACCGGGTAAGGGCCTTCATAGGATGGCGATGGTGTTCGGAAATTGGTACCAACAACATCGTTGTTGGATTGCAAGTCGGAATGGAAACCCCGCAGTTCTGCGAGAAGGTCGTCGTCTCCCGGAATGGTTGATTCTCCCGGAACCGGTTCAAACAAGACGTACACCAGTTTCCATCCTGCACTTTCGTAACTGTCTGAAATGTCGTCCCTGACCTGCATGATTGGCATCTCTTGGTCCACAAAGTCCGCCAAATCAAAGTCCGTTTCCAACGAAGACGCACCGTAAATCGAAAGCCCTGAGATGAGCACAGTGACGATGATGACCCCAACCTGTTGACGTTGTTGAACCCGCATCAGCTTCTCTGTGACGCGTGGAAGTGAGAAGTTGCCGTTCTTTGCCGGGGAAACGTCTTTTGTAAACATCACGTGAAGAGCACCGACAAAAAATGTAGACGACAAGAACGCTGCAACAACGCCCAGTGAAAGGGCGTAGCCAAGGGTGGCCAAAGGCGGCAGGGGTGAGATGATGTTGGCCAAAAACGCCGCCACGGTTGTGATGATGGCCAGGCCCAACGGTACCGAAAGATGGCCGACAGCCCTCATCCATGATTCAGAAACCGTAGGGTGGTCAGCCAAATTGTCCCGTTGACGTCGCTGAAGGTGTATGGCATAGTCGATGCCCAAACCGAGAACGAGCGGCGCCACCGTTGCTTCCAATGCTGTGAACCGAGCGCCAGATACGTTGAGCAAACCGTAGGTCCAGACCAGAGCGCTGGACAAGCCGATCAGTGGAAACAGGACATGGTTCACCGAGCGGAAGCCCACGGCAAGCATGACGACCACGACAGCAAAGGCGACGAACACCAAAAAGAGGAGGTTATCGAACGTGCCTTCATCAATGTCGTGCGCAAGCAAGTCGTTGGAAATGACCTGATACGACATGGGTGAGGTTTGGGACTGCTCTTCCATAGCCGAGCGCATCTGGGCTTGCAGTTCACGTCGTTCGGAATCGGTCAGATCGGGATTGGTCTCAAGAATCCACATGGTGGATGAAGCGTAAGGTGTTGCGTCTCCCGTGCCCTCATCCAAGTATTGGCACACCGGGTCGAAATTCAAGTCCCGGTGGAGAAGGGCAGAAGACGCGTAGGTGGCCGACGAAAGGAGTTGGTCGTCAGCAGAAAGACTGCAGGATTCGTTTTCAGTGAACACCAAATCAGCAAGCGCCGTCCAGGTCTCAACTGAATTCAACGGTCGCTCAGCCGCCTGCTCATCCAGTGCATGTTGCACGATGCCCGGAGCCGTTGTCCAAACGTGAATGAACTGCTGGCGTTTGTACGATTCGTTTTCGAATTGAACCAAATCCTCTGCCATGGCGTGAAGGGCATCAATACTCAGGACGTTGGCACCGTCGTCAGCAGTCACATGGACAAACATGGGACGTGTTTCGTTGGGAAAGTGCTCGTGGATACGATCGTGGGCATCCGTGGCCTCGGAATCCGGGGCGAAATCGTTCAAGTCCGTTTGGAACGAAGGCGGACTCATGTAGAGTTGGGCTGCGAGCACCACGGTCACGAGGAAAGAAAACCCAACGATGAGCGGTGAAGCCTTCTCGAACTGCGGGGCCATTGAGGCCAACCGCTCTTCAAGAGCCTTCGTTTCCATGACCATGCGTTTGGTGGAGGGCATAAAAATGCGAAGGGTGGATGAGCCTGCGCTACGGCTTTCACCGTCCCTATGGTCGCCTCTTCAATCCCTGCCAAGGGAGAAGGTTCAAAGGAAGTGGGTCGGTGGCCAAAGCGGTCAACATGGCGGTTACGGTCCTCAAAAAGGAGAAAAACGAACTTCGACTTCGAATCATCGGCGAAAGCCACACGGCTCTTCAAGTCCTTCGAGAGCGTCTCAACCGCCACAAAGATGTGGATTACGCCAACTATTTCCCCGGTCATCCCGAACTTGATGACCCCGAATTCTACATTCGCACGACCTCCAAAGCAGCCGTTGACAAGGTGTTGAATGACATCATCACCCACGTTGCTGATGAATTCAAGAACGCCACCCTCTGATGGGAGGCACCAGCATGGACAGCCTTGCGCAATCCATTGGTCTGTTGGGCTATGCAACCGACACCCTCGGGATTGGCGGACGCATCAAAGCTCGCGTTTCTGATTTCCGTGTGGAGGAGATGTCCACGCAACTTCACTTGGACAACCGTGGTCGATTCACTGTGGCCAAGGTGACCTTGACGAATTGGGAAACCAACCGATTTTGCAATCAACTCTCAAAGAAACTGGGCATCCCCAAAAATAGAATTTTCTTTGCCGGTACGAAGGACAAGCGCGCTGTAACAAGTCAACTCTTTGTCATTGATTCCCCCTCCAACAAAGTGGCCAGCGTTGAATTGCCAGACGTTGAAATTGAGGTCCTTGGGCGAACCCATCAGAAAATTGGGTTTGGAAATCACCGTGGCAACCGCTTTACCATTGTTGTACGAGGCTGTTGCAACCAACAGGGTGAACCGTTGAGCAACGACGAAGCACTGGCAGAAGTTGACCGAATCGTGAACGGCATGGCCAAAACCCTCGGAGAAGGTCATTTTCCCAACTGGATTGGACCTCAACGCTTTGGTTCGGGACGCCCGGTGACGCCGGTGGTCGGACGTCATGTGATTCACGGTGAATGGGAGCAAGCGGTGATGGCCTACCTCTCAATGGAAGGCGAGCATGAGGAAGATGAGGCACGGGCCGTTCGCGCCCACATCCGTGAAAACGGAGTGGAAGAAACCGTGCTTGAGATGCTGCCCCGTTGGATGGGCTTTGAGCGGCGAATGATTGAACATCTTTTGGCCAACGAAAACGACCATGTCGGGGCCTTTTGCAAACTGCCCGCCAATCTTCAACTGATGACGGTTCATGCCGCCCAATCCATCGTGTTCAACAAGTCCCTCCATCGCAGAATTGAGGCCGGACTTCCCCTCGCCACACCGGTGGTTGGGGACATTGTCGGACGAATCGACGAAAAGGGTCAACTGGACGTCAACTCTTGCGTGACGGTTGAAGATCGGACGATGAACCGCATCGCACGCAACTGCCAACTTGGACGATTGATGACCACAGGGCCGCTTCCCGGCTCGGATGTACGAACCTCGTCCCAACAACCCGGTGGCATCGAGGAACAGGTGATTGTTGATGAGGGCCTGGGTGAAGTGTCATGGTTTGTCGAGGATGTTCCGCGCCTCTCCACAAAAGGGACTCGAAGGGGTCTCATCACTTCCTTTGGCGAGCTCTCGGTTGACACTGTGCCCGTTGCCGAGCCCTCCTCATTGGGCGACCGTTGGTCACAAGGCCCACAAGAAGGGGAGCGTTGGCATCCCGAAGGAGCCTGCATCCGTTTCAGGTTCACCCTCAGTTCAGGCAGTTACGCCACCACCTTGCTTCGAGAATTCATGCAGGCACCGTTGCAACAGATGCAATAACGAATCGTAAGGGCCTTGAGCGCCTCTGAAACGTCCTGCAGAAGACCCAACAATTTCTAAGAACGGATGGGTTTGTGAAGTCAAGCGTTTTCGCCTTGAAGACGGCTCAAACCTTATTCCGATACAATGGCAGCGCACTCCATGGCGGAAATTCCATGCCCACATTGTGGGCAAGATGTTGAATTGGAAGATGGAGCCTTTGAGTGGTACGATTGCCCGCAC
>QXXW01000097.1:0-4004 GCA_009887255.1 Candidatus Poseidoniales archaeon
CTTGAATCCCTCAGACGATTGTCTTGAAGTTGCAGGGACGTCAACTCTCGATTTGACTGGGTGCCCAGACGATGATGGTGACGGTTACAGCAACGCTGGTGACGCCTTCACCTTTGATGCAAGCGAATGGATGGACACCGATGGTGATGGAACTGGAGACAACAGCGATGTCTTCCCAAACGACGCTAATGAAACCACCGACACGGACGGCGATGGTGTCGGAGACAACAGCGACGCCTTTCCCATGAACGCTTTTGATCATCTCGATTCCGACGGTGATGGTGTGGGCGACAACGCCGATGCCTTCCCGAACGACCCGAATGAAACCGCCGACAGCGACGGTGATGGCGTTGGGGACAACAGCGACGCCTTTCCACAGAACGCCTTCGAACAGCGAGATTCAGACGGCGACGGCGTGGGTGACAACACCGATGCCTTCCCGAACGATGCCAGTCAAACGATGGACAGCGATGGGGACGGTGTTGGTGATTTCAACGACCTTTGCTCGCAGACCCTCGAGGATGAAGAGGTCGACAGAGACGGTTGTTCGCAAGGTCAACTTGATGGCGACGGCGACGGGTACTTCGACACAAACGATGCCTTCCCACAGGATTCCACGCAATGGTTGGACTCGGACGGGGACGGCTACGGGGACAATTGGGGCGAATCGGATTGGAACGCGAGCCGGTTAGCACAATGGCAGGGAATCTTTGTCCCGGGTGCTCTGCAGCCGGATTACTGCCCGGACGAGAGCGGTGATTCAACCGCAGACGGTTATTTTGGCTGCTTGGATGAGGACGGTGACACGATCGCCGATCGGTTCCAACAAAATGCAACGAACCAAAACGACACCCAACTCAACACCGACACGGACAACGACGGCGTGACCGATGTTAACGACGATTGCCCGGGGACCACACCCAATGCCATAACGGACGCCTACGGCTGCGAGGTGAAGGACGAACAAGAAGAAAACACACCTCTGGAAGGCTTCAAGTCATTTTTCTCAGGAGAGGCTGATGCGGTGACCACCACGGTTGGCGTGGGGGCGATTTTGCTGGCCCTGTTCACGGTTTTACAGACCAACCTCGTCGCTTCAGTTCTCCCCGACGCGTTCCGCTGGGTACGAGTGTTGCGTACCAATTCGAACCTCACCAAGGAAGAACGAAACGAGTTGACTTACCTCCAATCACTGGTCCAGGCCTATGCTGAGCATCCTCAAGAATTGGTGGAGGAACTTCTTCAGTTGAAGAACGACTTGACTGGACGCTACACAAACAACGAAATCAAGAAAGAAACGAGAGAGAAGTTGTATACGCTCATCGATGATTTGCTCAACGCTTCCCCTCAAGAACTGTACCGAATTGCGCACAACGAGGGTTACTTCGGTCTAACAGGTACGCTCGACTCAGGAAACCGCACCGAATTGCTCAACGAGAACATTGCCATGAGGGCGTCAACACAAACGGCTGCTGCTGTTCCATTCGGACATCAATCCGCTGCAGCCACCTACTCACCACAACCTCCGGCCAACGCCGTTGGCACCGTGAGGGCTGACGGACTTGAGTGGTACGAATCCCATCACACGAGCGGTGAATGGTGGTTCCGAAGGGCACACACCAATGAACCCTGGAAGAAATGGTCCCCACCCTCTCCCTGAACACCATCATCAACCCGCCCGTTTTCTTCAGCACACGTTACCTGCTTTCGGTTCTCTCAACACAACCGGTGCCGCCGACAAAACCGCTTGCTAAATTAAACACGGCGTTTTGGGAACCTCATGAAACCGACAGATGAGCAGGCAGGGGCATGGACAAAAGCGTTTGATGCGGGTAAATTTGTCCGTAAATCCAGTGAATTCCGCGACCACATCACGAAGGATGGAACCTTTTCTCCAAAGAGCGGTCGGTATCACCTCTATGTTTCTCATGCCTGCCCTTGGGCTCACCGCACCCTCATCACTCGAACACTGCTCGGGCTTGAAGACCACATCAGTGTGGACGTCGTTGACTGGCGGATGAACCCAAACGGGTCGTGGTCGTTCAACGAAGACGAAGAAGGCGCAACGGCCGACACCCTCAACGGCGAATCAAGTCTTGAGGGGGTGTACGAACGGGCCTTTTCAGGCTGGAGTGAAAGCGGCAGAATTGGAACCGTCCCCGTCTTGTGGGACCGACAACACGCCACCATCGTCAACAACGAAAGTCGTGAAATCATTCGCATGTTCGATGGGTTTGCAAAAGAGGGTGTTGGCAACGGGGTGGCGTTAGCGCCAGAGCAATGGCGTGAAGAGATCGACGCCATGATCGATGCCAACTACGAATCGGTCAACAACGGCGTTTACAAATCGGGATTCGCACGAACCCAATCAGCATACGACGAAGCCGTAACGGCACTTTTTGAGCGTCTTGACGAGCTTGAGCGCCATCTCGAGGGAAGAGAATGGTTGGTCGGGGAAGGAAGTGGTTTGCTCACGGAAGCTGACATTTGCCTGTTTCCGACGCTGGTCCGGTTTGATTTGGTCTACGTGGTCCACTTCAAGTGCAATCTGCGAAGAATCCTTGATTATCCGAATCTGCAAGCGTTTGTTGAACGAATGCTTGACCAGCCCGGCGTTCGGGAAACTTGCCATTGGCATCACATCAAGGCCCACTACTTCTGGTCCCACCAGAACATCAACACCTTCCGGATCATTCCCTTGGGGCCGCTTGAAGGAGCCCACACCACGTGAGGTTTGTTGCAATCTTTGAGGAGGAAGAGGATTCAGAAAAGATTGTGGTCTCGTGTTGAAACCTCGTACAGATTTCCTGGACATTTGAGCTTTGGACCCTCTTTGGGATTTGCCCGCCCGTCGATCTGAATGAGGAAAAAACCGCAGCAGAGAAAGGATTAAGCCTTAACCAATTGGCCCACAGCCAACGACGTTGGTAAGGTGCATGAGAGTCCCAAATGTGAAATCATACCTCCGAAATGTCCTCACCAGTGTTCGGGTGCGATTGAAATTCCTTCGTTTCGGATTGAGAAACCGTTTCACCTCATCCACCATTCTCGACCCTGCAGGCCCTACCGTCTCCATGACAACTTACGGGCGACGTCTGAAAGATGTCCATGTCGCCATCGAGACCATAGCAATGGGGATGGTTCTCCCCTCACGATTCATGCTTTATTTGGACGTGGAAGAGGATGTTTTGCATCCGACCGAGGCACTCAAGCGACTTAAGATTCGAGGTTTGGAAATCCATCTTGCGGAAAATCTCGGCCCGCATACCAAAGTACAATGGTGGATTCAAAATGCCCCGGACTTTTCACGTCCACATGTTGTGGCCGACGACGATATTTTCTATCCAAGATGGTGGCTAAAACGCATCCTTGAAGCAGCCCAACACGAACCAACATCAGTCATGGCATACCGTGCTCACAGAATGGTTCTCGCCGATGACAAGAAAGGACTCACGCCCTATGAATCGTGGCCGCCAGGGATCAAAGGACCAAGCCATCTGAATTTTGCCACCTGCGTATCGGGTGTCCTGTTTCCACCAAATTTTCTCGAAATCATGAGAAATGCTGGTGATGGGTTCCGAGAAACTTGCCCACGAAACGATGACCTTTGGCTCACATTCCAATCCATTGAACACAGCGTCGGCATTGGCCTTGTTGCGGATGAGAGCCTCCATTTTGACATGATTCCCGGTAGTCAAGAAGTGGCACTGCATTCAACCAATGTGTTCGAACAACAAAACGATGTTCAACTTGGTCAAACCTTCCTCCCGAACACGTATGCCACGTTGGCAGAACACGAGCTTTCTTTCCAACAACAATAAATCAAGCTGTGAATGGGCGAACACAACGGATTGATGGCACCCTCCAGCGCCTGTCATTCAAATGGGCAACAGATGTTGTCAACGATTCAAAAACAGTTATTGCCCACCCCCATGTCGGTAAAATATGAAAGCACGCCTACCAAATTTCTTTTCAATAAAGCAATCAACAGATTTGGTCAGAAT
>QXXW01000098.1:0-2773 GCA_009887255.1 Candidatus Poseidoniales archaeon
CGACGTCGAGGCCGCGCGCTGCCACGTCCGTGGCCACGAGGGCCATGCATTCTCCGTGGACAAACGTCTCCATGGCTCGGTCCCTTTGGCGCTGAGTCATGCCTCCATGGAGAGCTTGAATCGATATACCGTCTTCTTCCATCTCTTCTGCGACCCGGTCCACGCCGGCACGGGTTCGGCAAAACACGACGCTACGGCCGCATTTGCGGACGAGTTCGGCTGAAATGGTGGATTTCTTGCTGTTTGGCATCAACCAGAAATGATGATCCATGTGCGTGACTGAAACATCAGCATCGCCGATTTCCACAACAGCTGGATCGTGCTGATAGCGCTCAACAAATTGAGCCACATCGTCGTCAAGTGTGGCGCTAAAGAGCACCACATGGGCCTGTTCTGAACAACGGTCGAGGACATCGCTCACCGGCTCCATAAAGCCCATATCGGCCATGCGGTCGGCTTCGTCAATGACCACGTTCACGGTATCGCCAAGGACGATAACACCGCTGTCCATCAAATCCAACAACCGTCCGGGGCAAGCCACCAGCACATCCACGCCTCGTTCCATCATGCGATGTTGGTTCTTGTAGGACACACCGCCGTACACAGAACCAACAAACAAATTCATGGCTTTTGCCAAGGGCTTGAGAACATTGAGAATTTGTTCGGCCAACTCTCGGGTAGGGGTCAGTATGAGTCCGGTGGGTCGATGAGGTTCTGCTTGAGGCAGATTCTGCAACAAGGGGAGACCAAAGGCAAGGGTCTTACCGGAGCCTGTTGGGGCACGACAAGCCACGTCCACGCCGTCCAACAGCATGGGAATGCACTCGGTTTGCACCTCAAAAGGTTCGGTGATTCCTTGGCGGCCGAGGGCCTCAACCAGTTCGCCATTTAGGCCCAAATCCGAAAACGATGCCATGAGACTCGTCTTGACGCGCTGACGCACCCTATTTCAAATGACCCTATCAAAACCCGTTTGAAACCATTTCACGACCCAAAGGGGCCATCAGCGGCGAGTTCCTTGCTCGACACCTGTTGGCCCGCTTGGAAACCTCAAGTCGTCCGAACAAGCATAGCGACAGCGTTGCCGCCGCCCAGACACAATGTAACGATGCCGCTGGAGGCCTCGAGGCGCCTCATCACACCCAGCAGGGTGATCAAACATCGGGTGCCGCTGGCTCCCAGCGGGTGGCCGAGGCTGACCGCTCCCCCGTGCAGATTGAAGCGATCGTCGGGTATGCCAACTTCTTGAGCTACAGCGCAAGAAGCGGAAGCAAAGGCTTCGTTGTGCTCGTAAACATCAACGTCCAAGACAGAGAGGTTGTTTCGTTCCAGCAACATCTTGATGGCTGGAATGGGGGCGCTCATCACACGAGCCGGCTCGACACCGGAGGTGCAGTAGTCTTCAATGAACGCAATGATGTCCCAACCCTGTTCTTTGGCAAAGGATTCTTCAGCGACCAACACGGCGCTTGCTCCATCGTTGAGGGTGCTGGCATTGCCTGCAGTTACGGCACCTGTGCGGTCAAAGACAGGACGCAGATTGGCGAGTGACTCGGTTGTGGTGCCCGCACGTACGCCCTCGTCTGAATGGACGATGGCAGGGTCACCACGCCGTTGGGGGACGGCAACATCGAAGGTTTCCCAATCAAACCAGCCGCTCGCCCACGCATGCGCCGCTCGTTCTTGACTTCGGGCGGCGAAAGCATCCATGGCTTCCCGACTAATGTTGCATTCCTTGGCCACGGTTTCACCGGTGGTGCCCATGTGGACGTCGTTGTAGACGTCCCACAATCCATCGTGAATCATGGAGTCCACAAGGGTGGAATTCCCCATTTTGGCACCTCTACGCTGCCCCATGAGGAGTTGGGGGGCGTTGCTCATGCTTTCCATCCCACCGGCCACAATGGCTTTGAATTCCCCTGCTCGAATGCTGTTGGCCGCCATCATGGCTGCCTTGAGGGACGAACCGCAGACTTTGTTGATGGTCACGGATGGTGTGCTCACCGGCAAGCCTGCACCTAAGGCGACCTGACGAGCAGGGTTTTGGCCTGCACCCGCTTGAAGCACTTGTCCAAACATCACTTCATCAATCACACCCGATGAAGGGTCGATCTTGCACCTGGTAAGCAGTTCCTTGACCGTTGCAACCCCGAGATCAACGGCACTCATGGTGGCAAAAGCACCCATGAACTTGGCAATTGGAGTTCGGGCAACGCCGCAAATAACCGCACGTGGTTGGCTCATGCGCTCCCCAAAGAGGGGTGGCCTTTCAAGATGTCCTCGGGAGGTTCTGGAAAGAGATGGAGAAGGCTTGATGAAGCCGAGCCCTTGGGGGTGTCATGGCCAAATTCAAGACCGACCTGAACCTAACACGAGACGCCAATGAACTGCGCGATGTTGAGGTGACCCTCGACTTTACCCCAAACGCGCTGGCATCGGTTCTTTACCGCCAAGGCGAAACCATGGTTCTCGTTTGCTGCACCAAAGAAGCCAGCCTTCCACGCTGGTTCCCCCGAGACGCCACCAAAGGCTGGGTTCATGCAGAATATTCCCTTCTTCCCGGATCGACCAACTCGAGGTTTCGCCGTGAGCGAAACGGTGCAAAAGGACGAACGCAAGAAATTGAACGCTTGATCGCACGCTCGCTGCGCGCTGCCGTTGACCTTGAAGCACTGGGGCCTGTGGCATTGAACCTCGATTGTGACGTGTTGAACGCTGATGGTGGCACACGTTGCGCTGCCATCACAGCCGCCAACATTGCCCTCCGCTTGGC
>QXXW01000099.1:0-10743 GCA_009887255.1 Candidatus Poseidoniales archaeon
CGTACCTCGCTTCCGTCATCGACCCCAGCGCTCGCCAAGGCATTCTGTCGTCGCTTAGTGAGGCACAAGATGCAGCGAGCGAACTCAACGAAACCACCCGTCGCATCGTGGACCAGGGGTTGTTTCAACTGATGCAGCGAGCGAACTATTCGGAACAGAACGGTGGTCATTTTGGCCTCAATTTGGACGCTTATGTTCACTTCACTTCGCCCATCCGTCGTTATCCCGACCTCATGACCCATCGGCAACTCAAGGCGTTTATCCACGAGCAAGCATGGGTGCACGACCTCGAAGAAACCTCGAGGTTGGCCGAACATTGCAGCGATCAGGGCACGGCTGCTAAGCGCATGGAATGGGAACTTGTGGCCAACACCTACCACGTCCATTTGCTTCGGGGCGGCCGTTTGGGCGACGATGACGCCCCCATGCCCACCTCTTACAACGCCAGGGTCACCGGCCTGCGCACCCCGTGGGTGTTTCTCGACCTGGCTGATGACGGGGCCGTCTCGGGCAGAATGCATTTGGGGCAACTCGGAGGAAAACAACGGTTGGTCGTTGACGATTTCGGCCTCAGCGTCACTCCTGCGGAGCCCGATCACTCCGGCGAGTACCCAACCGTGTTGCGGTTGGGGCAACGGTTCCCTTGCCGCCTGCGGGGGTTGGACGTGTGGTCCGGCTCCTTGGATTTGGCACCGATTTGATTTTCATCCAAAACAGGGGGGTTATATGACCGTCCGTGCTGGAGAGACCATGACCAAGGTCCCGGTCAATGACGGCGGCAATGGAGGTCTTCACCGACCCGGGCACGGTCGTTTAACTCAGATACCCAACCGCGGGTTGTTGTTCAATCGCGTTCCCGCCGAACGGGGCGGCTGGGAAAGCATGACCGAAAGGTGGAACAGAAACCGGTGGCTGGTGGGGAGAGAATCCGATGAGCGATGACCTCCAACTTTCCGTTACGGGCATGACATGCGCCGCTTGTGTGGCCTCTGTCACCCGGGTGCTGAACGGTTTGGACGACGTGTCTTCAGTGGAGGTGAACCTCCCGCTGGAACGGGCGAACATACGGGTTCAAGGAACGGCTCAGTCTGCGAAGGCCACGTGCATTGCTGCCATCGAAAGAGCCGGCTTCGGAGCCAGCGATTTGATACCGGCCCTGGTGGTGCGAAGCGAGCAAGAACAAGCCGTGCACCGTCAGCGACGAACGGTGGCTCTGGCGTTTGCATTGAGCCTGCCCGTGTTCATCTTCTCCATGCTGTTGGACGACCTTGGTTCGCTCGGCCCCCTCGACATGCGACTTGTGCTTGCCATGCTGGCCACCCTCCCCGTTTATGCCTACGCAGGAGCGCCGTTTCATCGCAACGCTTGGGTTGCGTTGAAGGGGGGACGGGCCAACATGGACGTCTTGGTCCACTTGGGGACAACGGTGGCCATGGTTTGGTCCTCGCTGGTCACGTTGGCTCCTCTTCTGCCGATGTTGCCTGAATTTGTTGGCGAGGCCAGCCATGTCTTCTTTGACGGGGCTGCGTTCATCATCACCTTCGTCTTGCTTGGCAACCACCTCGAAGCCAGAGCCAAACTTCAGGCCACGGACGCTGTTCACAGCCTCATGAGGTTGCAGCCCAACGAAGCGTGGGTGCTCGATGAAAAAGGAAACACCACGGCAACGCCGGTCGAACAGATTCCACGGGGATCGTTGCTCAAGGTCAGGGTGGGTGACACTGTCCCGCTTGATGGCGAGGTGGTGGAGGGTACCTCCCTCATGGATGAATCGATGATGACCGGTGAATCGTTTCCCGTTCGAAAGGAGCAACACGATGAGGTCTACGCCGGTACCATCGCCCTCAACGCAGCCCTCACCGTTCGCACAACCACCCTTTCGGTGGACACGCGTTTGGCCAAAGTCATCCAGCTGGTCGAGGACGCACAATCCGGTCAAGCACCTGTTCAACGCCTTGTGGACCGAGTAGCGGCTGTTTTCGTTCCTGTGGTCACCGTGGCCGCGGTGTTGGCCGCTGCGGTGTGGGCGGTGTTTGGAACCTCACTCGCCCCTGACGCTGCGATGAGTTCCGCAGAGATCGCCGTCATGGTCCTCGTCTCAACACTGGTGATCGCCTGTCCGTGTGCGCTGGGTTTGGCCACCCCAACCGCCTTGGTGGTCGGCACCGGTCGTGGCGCTCGGTTTGGGTTGCTCATCAAGGGCATTGAGGCCCTCGAACAGGCCCATGCTGCTTCGGTGATGGTGTTTGATAAAACGGGCACCATAACGGCAGGAAAACCAAGAGTTAGCCACATTGAACTCCTTGAGGGTGACGTGGAAGAGGTCGTGTGTCTGGCCTCCTCTCTTGAACGAGACGCCACCCACCCCATCGCTCATGCCGTCCATCAAGCCTGGACAAACTTAGGTTACGAACGGCCCGCGGTAAAGGATGTCACCACCCTGCCAGGGATGGGGTTGGTCGGTGAATTCAACGGGGCGCCCGTCGCCGTTGGGTCGGTTGAACTCATGAACACCCTCCTGACGGTTTCCGAGGAGATCGAGGCTCGCGTCGCACAACGAGCCAAGCGCGGCGTCACCGTGGTTCTCGTCGCCAGCGGGCCAAGACTCCTGGGATGGCTGGAATTGAGCGACCGGATTCGTGAAACATCCGAAGCGGCCATCAAACGGCTGAAAATGACCGGCATCCTGCCCATCATGCTTACGGGAGACCGTGAGGAAGTCGCCCGAACTGTGGCCGACACCGTGGGCATTGACCGAGTGATCGCTGGCGTGAAGCCAGACGAAAAAGCAGCCTACATACGGCAATGGCAGGAAGAACACGGCGTGGTGGCCATGGTAGGCGACGGCATCAATGACGCCGCCGCCTTGAGTCTTGCCAACGTTGGCATCGCCATGGGCGCTGGGAGCCAAATCGCTCTCGAAAGTGCCGATGTGGTGTTGATTCGCGACGATTTGGTGGATGCTGTCGCAGCACTGGACTTGGGTCGCGCCACGATGCGGCGAATTCGAACCAACCTCGGATGGGCGTTCGCATACAACCTTCTTGGCCTCCCCCTCGCCATGGGTTTGCTCTATCCTTGGACCGGATGGTTGCTCCCGCCGGCCTTTGCGGCCGCTGCGATGTCCCTGTCCTCTGTCAGCGTGGTGACCAACTCCCTTCTCTTGCGGCATTGGAAACCCGTGCCTTTGCTGAGAACAGGCGAGATTTGAAGTGCCACCGACACCAGCACCTCCCATGGGAACCACAACCCACTACGTCACCATCAACGGGATGACCTGCGGCTGCTGCTCGGGTCGCGTGAACCGAGTCTTGAGAGCCAATCCGGAAGTGCTGCAAACCATGATCAACTTTGATTCCGAACAGGGAGCGGTTCTGACCACCGATGCGCTGACGACCGAAGACATCGTCAACATCATCGCCACGACGGGATTTCAGGTCACCGCTTGAACGGCGGTTTCAAAACCAACCGACGCGGCCGTCATCTTGCGCGGGGGTCGCCCAGCTTGGTCAACGGCGGTGGGTTTAGGTCCCATTCCTTATCGGTTCGCAGGTTCGAATCCTGCCCCCCGCATTCTCTCAGTGCAACGAACTGTTGGTTTTTCTCACCCCGACATTGGGATTCAAATACACGCCCTCTTACGAGATTGCTATGCGAATGTGGGCGTATTTGGCTCTCGCCATCGCTTCGGAAGTCATGGCGACCGCTTCGCTCAAGTCCACCGAGGGTTTCACCAAAATCGTCCCCTCTGTCGTGGTTCTGATTGGCTATTCTGCTGCGTTTTACTTCCTCTCTCTCACCCTTGAAGACATCCCCATTGGCGTGGCCTATGCCGTGTGGTCGGGGGTTGGCGTGGCCGCCATCACGCTGCTCTCGGTGTTCTTCATGGACCAGAAAATTGACCTCGCCGGCGTGGTAGGGATTGCCCTCATCGTCATTGGTGTTGTCGTGTTGCGTTTGTTTAGCGAGAGTGCTGTTGAGGCATGAGCGGCCTTGTCGCGGCGTTTGATAAAGGGGGAACCGGAGGCGATTTCACCCGCGGGGGTCGCCCAGCTTGGTCAACGGCGCTGCGTTCAGGTCGCAGTCCTTATCGGTTCGCAGGTTCGAATCCTGCCCCCCGCATCACCGTGCATAAAGCAGGTGAGAACCATGTTCACTCCAGTGGACAACGGGTGAGAATCCTGCCCCCCGCATCACCGTGCATAAAGCAGGTGAGAACCATGTTCACTCCAGTGGACAACGGGTGAGAATTCGTCACACAACAGGCGATGGTTGGCCGTAAAACGGCTCCTGGCGCCCATCCGTGCAGAAGTACGGAGAAAGGGTTATAACTGCTCGTTTTTGTTTCACAACCATGAAACCAGCTTTTGCCGCTCTATTTGCCCTCATGCTCATGCTTGCAGGGTGCGTCGAATCCACCGACCCTGCAACCATTGAAGAGGCCCTTGAGAACCTTGACGTCGAGACGGACACGGACGGAGATGGCCTCCCCGACTCAATCGACGACGACGATGACAACGACGCATGGCTTGATGCTGACGAAATCAATTGTGTCACGGACCCGCTTCTTGCCACGGATACGCCTCTTGACACCGATGCTGACGGTGAATGCGATCTCCTGGACTTTGACGACGACGGTGACGGGGCTTTTGATGACGTTGAGGACTTGTGTGGGAGCGATTCACTCGCCGCAACAAGCGTTCCTGGTGACCTTGATGGCGATGGCATCTGCGATGCCTTGGACACCGACACCGACCAAGACGGGTTCGCAGACGATCTCGAAACCACGTGCGGAAGCGATCCGCTCAACGCCACCAGTTTGCCAGCAGATCTTGACGGAGACGGCACCTGCGACGCACTTGACGGCGACGACGATGGCGATGGCGTAGCCGATGAGGACGATTACGCGCCCAACGACCCCACCACAACGGAGGCCGTTGGGGGTTGCATGGATGAATCGGCCTTCAACTACAACGCCACCGTTGAGCGAGACGACGGTTCGTGCTTCACCCTTGAAATCGCTGAAGCGGCCATCGAGCAGGCGATGGGGGGCCTTGTAGCAATGGAATTCTATGACCCTGGCAACAGCATGGCAAGCATGATGGTGATGAACGCCTCCTCTGGAGCCCATGCGGTTCAATATGACCTCCTTGACCCTGAATCTGGCGAAGCGGTGATGTCCGTGGGCTACGTGTTCGATGGCAACGGATTGGTCGGTGTCGACCAGTCCTATCCGGAAACGGATGATTTCGACGAACCGACTGGCGATTACATCTTGACCAGTTTCCTCGTGAGCGAGAATTACTTCGAATCCGATATTGAGGATGATGGTTGGTCACATTGCGAACTCGACGGTGAACTTTGGTACTGCACGGAACTGTTTGATTACGAGGGAGATGTGGTTTACAACGAAGACAGCGAAACCATGACGCTTCATCAATTCCAATGCGACGACGGAACCGAGATTTTACTCGAAGAGGTCAACGATGGGGAAGCGGACTGCGACGACGCATCTGACGAGCCCTCAGTGATTGAATCAAACGTGTTCATGTGCGACAACGGCGATTCCATTTCCCTCTTGCTTGTCAACGACCAGACTGAAGATTGTGCGGATGGCTCGGACGAGCCTCAGTTTATTGACGAGTTGCTGTGCAACGATGGATACACCATTTCAAGCTATTCTATCAACGATGGATACAAAGATTGTGAAGACGGTGAAGACGAACCTGCATATGACCTTGACGAGACCTCAACCTACACCTGTGAAGACGGCAGCGTTGTTTTCCTGAGCGAAGTCAACGACGGCGTGGATGACTGCAGCGACGGAACCGACGAACGCCCCACAAGTGGGGAGTATGAGCCGTTGTTTGAATTCGAATGCCACTCTTCCGAATTTGGGGAGGACATTTCACTCAGCATGGTGAACGACGGGACCGATGATTGCCCTGAAGGCGAAGATGAAACGATGTACGACAGCAACGGAACAGAAACCAGTGAATTTGAGTGCTATGATGTGGCCAACGATACGGGGTACATGATCAACCTCTCGATGGTCAACGACGGAACCGTCGACTGTGACCTCAGGCAAGATGAAGCCGCCCTCGCTGGCAATGTAACCACGAAATGGTTTGGCCTTGATGCTGATGAGGAATACAACGGCGATTGTTTCTATGGTGGAGAAAGTTTTCAGATCCCCTGGAGTTGGGTCAACGACGGTGTCGAGGACTGCGATGACGGCTCCGATGAATCGTCCTACGACGCCAACGGCACGGAAACCTCCGTCATGTTCTGCGATGACGGAACCGATATCCCGCTCTCTTGGGCCAACGACGGCACGGAAGACTGTGCCGACGGGGAGGACGAAACCGTTTACGCCATGATGAGCGATTACCTCTGTGAGAACGGAGAATCGATTGAGTTCGACTGGGTCAACGACGGCTATGCAGATTGCGAAGATGACACGGATGAACCCGTTTACGATGTTGATGAGTTGACAAACTTCACCTGCGATGACGGTTCCTTGATTGCGTTCAGTCTGGCCAACAACGGACAAGAAGACTGTTCTGATGGAGAAGACGAGCCAAGCGGTGAAGAGGTTGAATATTCCTCGTTTGATTGCGCCTCGGGCGACACGATTCCGCTCTCCTTGGTGAACGACGGCACGGAGGACTGTCCTGCTGGAGACGATGAACCAAGCTACGATCCGATCTCTCAATCTGAAGTCTCAACGTATCAGTGCCTCTATTCTGGAGAAACCATCGCCCTTTCCTTGGTGAACGATGGTGTGGAGGAAGATTGCGAGGACAACACCGATGAACCGGAGTACGGCTTTGAAGAAACAAGCGAATACACCTGCTCAGATGGTTCAGATGACATTCCTTTGTCCTGGGTCAACGACGGGTACGAGAACTGCATGGACGGGTCCGATGAAGCGCAGTACGATTTCGGCGAAGACGTCAGTGTGCTCGTCTGCAACGACGGTTCGGAAATTACAGTGAGTCAATACGACGACGGTGTTGAGGACTGCGACGATGGTTCAGATGAGGAACCAACGTTTGAATGCGTCGAAAGCGGCCAAACCATTCCGTTCCGATGGGTCAACGATGGGGGCCAAGATTGTCAAGACGGTTCGGATGAATCCGATGCGCAAGATACGAACGAAATCGTCTGCAATTCCGAGGACCAAGGCATCATCACGGCATCTCAAATCCGCGATGGCCTCCAAGATTGTCAAAACGGGTGGGATGAATTGGAGTTTGAGCCCTTCAACAATTGCCTATGGGACGACGACGACGGATGGATGTGCGACGAAATTTACCTGAGTGCAAATGAGGAATGGATGATGTGGGAAGAACATGACGACAACGATCGAGCATTGCTTGTTCTCGGTTTCTCTATTGAGAACGAGAATTCAATGGAAGTCCACTTCGATGCAGAAACTCACGAATTCCTCTTCATGATGGAGACGATCTATGAAATTGAAAACGAAGGGGATGAACCAGAGGTCGTTGAGGAAGTGTCCGTCACCAGCGTTGCCTACAACAACCTCATCGCTGAGGCCTTGATGATTGACTCGACCAGCGATGTTCACGCTCCGCCCTTTGCTGTGATGTTTTACGGTGAACCCATGGGCCTTGAAGACGACCGTGAATTCACCTGCGATGACGAGTTGGAGACCGTTCCGTTCTCAAGCATCAACGACGGAGTCGAGGATTGCAGTGACGCTTCGGACGAACCTGTGGTCGAAATGACCGAAGAATCCTACTTTTATTGCAATGCAGACGACATGGATATTTTCCTATCATCCGTCAACGATGGGGTTGAGGATTGCTCGGACGGAGAAGACGAAGACGATGGAACTGGAACGATGGAATATTACTGCCCCTCCGAGGATGAAACCGATTGGGGCGGCGAGGGCGATGGAATGATTCCGTTCAGTTCCGTCAACGATGGAATGGACGACTGCCTCGATGGTGAAGACGAACCATACTACCACGAAGATGAACTCTCTGATTGGCCATGTGAAGACGGAGCGTATGACATCCCGTTGTCCTACGTGAACGATGGAGGCCAAGATTGTGAAGACGGGTCGGATGAAGCCCCCGTTGGGGAAGGCCATGGATTTGGTGAATACCAGCTTTCGACGGTAAGCGCTGCGACATGGAACCTTGGAGAAGGCGATTCAACGATGGAACTTGTGTTCATGTTCTGCGACTCATTTGAAACCACTTCTTCCGAAATGAGCGGTGACTACCTCCTCCCCCAATCATGTGGTGAAGAACTGGCACGTTACACGCTGGCAGATATTATGGCGGGTGAAATCGTTGGACTGATGATCTGGGACTACGATGAAGACGGTGTGTTTAATCCAGATGATGACCTCATTTACATCGACGAGGACTTCGAACTTGAGGGTTGGAACACGCTGCGCCTGTCCACGCCCGAAGGAGAATATGCTGATGAGAACCCAGAAGTTGTTCTCCCCGCTGCTGGAGCCGGCTTTGCCTTGATGGCCATGCTTGGTGCTGCTATGATGGCTCGACGGCCAGAACAAGATTGACATCTCACCCCTCACCGAGAGCCAACCGAGTGGTGACCACTTGGTTTGAACAGAGAGGAGGGAAACCCTTGATGCCGTCCGGCTCCTAGCCAGTGGCATGCAACGCCCGACTCGCAGCGATTTGGCCGTGCATTGGGGGTTGGACCCCAATACCGTGTTTCTCAACCACGGTTCTTTTGGCGCCACACCGCTGGCCGTTCGTGAAGAACAACGTCGCTGGCAAGATCGGATGGAATTCGAACCCGTGGCGTTTCTTGACGGAGAGGGGCTCGAACAGACCGCACGCACGAGGCAGGCGCTGGCAGAAATGCTGTTGTGCGATGGGAACGACCTGGCGCTGGTCGACAACGCCACAACAGGGGTGAACACGGTCCTGAGGTCCCTTGAATTCAACGCTGGTGACGAACTTTTGGTGCCGGACCACGCCTATCAAGCCTGCCGAAACGCCCTCGATTTTGTTGCTGAACGTTGGGGGGCGAAGGTGGTGACGGTTCACATCCCGTTTCCCGTTTCAGGTCCTGATGAAGTGGTTGAAGCCATCATGAACGCCGTGACGCCACGCACGGTGTTGGCGATGATCGACACCGTGACCAGCCCTACAGGACTCCGCATGCCATTTGAGACGCTTGTTGATCGACTTGAACGGAGAGGAGTTGCGGTCTTGCTGGACGCTGCTCACGGCATCGGCATGGTCCCTTTGAACCTTGACGAATTGGGTGCGTCCTACACCACCAGCAACTGCCACAAGTGGTTGTGCGCTCCAAAAGGGACGGCGTTTCTCCATGTTCGAAGAGACAAGCAGAACGGGATTCATCCCTTGACCATCAGCCATGGCATGTCCTTTCCACTCGGTGAAACGACGCGGTTTCGTCATGAGTTTGACTGGACGGGCACGCGTGACCTCTCGGCCCACTGCTCCATTCCGACCACCATTGAGCACGTGGGCGGTTTGGTGGAGGGTGGATGGCCTGCTATCATGCAACGCAACCACGACCTTGTGATTCGTGGGCGGAATCTGCTGTGCGAAGCGCTCTCTCTTGAGCTACCCTGCCCCGATGAAATGGTGGCGTGCATAGCGACACTCGTGCTTCCATTTGACGAAAACGAGGTCATCAACGTTCACGAGCAAGACCCGTTGAGTCGAGTGCTGAAGGAAACCTATGGCATCCAAATACCGGTTTGGACATGGGCTTCGCCCCGTGGCCGCTACTTCCGAATTTCCGCACAATTGTACAACACGGAGGACGAATACCGGTACTTGGCTTGGGCTCTCCAACAGGCGCTGGCGAGCACCGGTTAATTCGCAAGGAACGGAAGCGCATCGCCAACGGGCCACCCCGATACGGGAGGAGGGTGCTCGCGCACCATGGCGATTGTGAAGCATTCACCACATCATCGTTCATGTTGATGCCCAAACACTATATCGCAATCAGCATGACAACAACCCATGCCTTGGGAGTCGTTGGCTTTCTTGCTCGCATTGCTTCTTGCAGGATTGATTACGCCTGGTCCAAACAACATCACCTGCACAGTTCATGCTGTTGTGCACGGCAAAAAGAGCAACATTGCATTGATTTCGGGGATGGCTGTTGGGTTCATTTCCATCCATTTCGCATGTGGTTTAGCCGTGGATTCCTTCGATGAAGACGGCCAAGTTCGTTTTGCGATGGACCTCATTGGAAGCCTGTTCATGTTCTTCATCGCTCTTGGAATCTTGTACTTGGGACGTTCCGAGAACATACAGAGCTTTCCGGAAGTGGTCCCAAAATTGGGGTTCAAAACCGGCGTAATGATGCAATACGTCAACGGCAAGGAGTGGGCCCTGGTCTTCATGATCATGACTCAGTTTTTGGATGATTTCGGCGGAGGGATTTCCGGAATTGTCACGATATCAACCATCACAACAAGTGGAGGAATTGTGGCCATGATCGCTTGGTCGAACCTCGGTGAAAAAATAAAATCGAAAACCAATACCCCGGGGTTTGTCAAAAAGGCCTTCACCGTTCTGGGTTGTTTACTCCTCGTTTTGGCGATGTTGCTCACCATCAATGGACTCCGCTAGAGCCGTTTGTTCAACATCCCTCAAAGGTCACTGCATCTCCCCAAAAACGGGTGACACGAAGTCAACATCACTTCTTGGCCTTGTGAAGTTCCTTTGCCTGCTTCGCCCACTCGTCTCGCTT